>WHSM01000145.1 GCA_009380105.1 Micromonosporaceae bacterium | reverse complement strand
GCCCGGCGACGGCGACGGCAGGGCCACCTTTCGTCACACCCGTCGGCTAGACAGTCCACTGTGAACAGCGACGGGATGTGCAACGCGAAGTCCTCGCGGGCTGCGGCGATCTCCTCGGGCGTCGGCGCGGTGTGGCGCGGCGCCGGCTTTCTCGGGAACGCCTCGCTCACGCGCAACGCTCCCTTCCGGTCGGCGCGCAGCGGGGACACGTCAACGTCTCCCCACACGTCCGGCACCATCGAAGACTCCGCCGGAACGTTGCCAATCCGGCGAGAAAGCCCAACACCGCCACCGCTGCCAGTGCCATCGCGTGCGTCCACACCTCTCGCTCCCTGCGTCGATCTGCGGGCGAACCGTCCCTGCCCGGCGCGGTGCTGGCCCGTGCGCCCTGCCGGACGGTGGTTCTCCAGTGGATCGGCCGGGGCGCGCGGGGAGGCGGTCCCGCCCCTCGCCGGGCCGCACGCCCCGGCCGGCGCGCGGACGACCCACGCCCGCGCTTTCACCCAGCGCCCGGAGTAGTCGAGGGAAAGGACCCGGAGTGCTGAGGACCTGACGCAGAGTCTTGATGGCAAGGCAAAAAGATGCAAGGCTAAGCAACGATGTCCTAACCGCTCACCGCAAGTGGCTTCCAGATCGCGTGATGAGAGCCAGGAAGGGTTACAAGGTGAAAGACGGGTTCGACTCAGGATCAGCGGTTCCCCGCAGGCAGCTCGGCCGGGAGTTGCGCCGACTCCGGATGGAGGCCGGCCTCACCATGGAGGCCGCCGCGCAGGCGATCGGCCGGTCGGCGCCGACGCTGTGGCGGATGGAGAAGGGCGGCTCGCCAATGCGGCCGGGCGATGTCGCCGGGATGTGCCGGGTGTACGGCGCCGACGATCGCACCACCGAAGCACTGATGGCGCTCGCCACCGAGACGAGGAGCCGGGGGTGGTGGCGCAGCTACCACGGAGCGATCCCGAAGTGGTTCGACACCTACATCGGGCTGGAGCAAGCCGCCAGCGAGTTGCGCGTCTACAACGCCTCGGAGATTCCGGGGCTGCTACAGACCCGTCCGTACGCCGAGACGACATTCCACGCGGATCGACCGGTCGTGAGCGACAAGGAGCGTGAAGAGAAGGTCACGCTGCGCCTGAAACGTCAGGCGCTGTTGACCCGGCGCACTCCACCGGCTCCGCAACTTGACGTGGTGCTTGGTGAAGCCGTGCTCCTGCGGAGCCTGGCTGACCAGACAGCGATGGCGGAACAGTTGCGGAGGATCCTCGATGAGGGCCGGCTGCCGAACGTCACCGTGCGAGTGCTGCTGCTGGCCAACTCTCTTGCCTGCACCCCGGACGCTCGCTTTACACTCCTCACATTCCCACCCGACCGGAGACGTCAGCCCGAGCCGCCTGTGGCCTACGTCGAGAGCCTCACCGGCGCGCTCTACCTGTCGGAGCCGGCCGAGATCGACTCGTACAACCAGGTCTGGGAGGCGATATCCGCAGCAGCGCTGAGCGAGGACGACTCGCTGAAGATGATCTCCACTCAGATCGAAAGGTACCAGCAGCAGTGAACGTTTCAGGTGTGGCGTGGCGCAAGTCCAGCCGGTCTTCCGGCAGCGGTGACTGTGTCGAAGTGGCGATCCTGCCGGACCGGGTGCTGATCCGCGACAGCAAGGATCCGGGCGGACCGGTGCTGGCTGTGCCCCCGAAGGAGTGGCGCGGCTTCCTCGCCTCGCTGAGCCGGTAGGCCCTTCAACCACGGCGCACGGGCGCATCGGCGCCAGTTGTCGCCGGCTGGGCAGGTAGGCGGCGGGCAGAATTCCGGGCACTTGGGATTGCGCGAGGGCGTCCGGTTCTGGCATGAATGATCCGTAGGCACAGCGACACTCGGGGAGGGTGACTGTGTCGCACCTCTCACCGCCGCCGTGGCGCCCGGTCTGCCAGCAGTCCTTCCAGGAAGAACCGGACCTTCGCCTCGATGGGCCGGCCGGGGTAGTAGCGCTCGACCAGGTCGAGCCCTTCGTCAAGCGTGCGGAGCCCGCAGAGGTCGTACAAGAGCAGAATGTCGGCCTCGTCGCGGCTGACCCGGCTCGCCAAAAGCTTGGTGGCGAGCAGGTACTCCGGCGACGGCGCCGAAACCGTGAGGCGGTCGTTGTCGTAGACCACGCGTGGCGTGCCTGAGTCCGAGCCGGGCAGGAACCCCTTGACCCCGTCGTTGAGCCAGTCTTCGGGGAGGTCGTCGTGCCGCGCGGCGATCCGAGTCGCTGCCGCGCGCACCTCTGCTGACGGGTGCCAGACTCCGTCCACGTCCCGCGTGGCTGGGCGGGCGTCGTACGCGACCGTCATGGCGGCGCCGCCGACGATGAAGACGTCTCCCCGGACCCCCGCGTCACGCAGCTCGTCGTTGAGCTCGGAGAAGAGTTCGAGGATGCGCTCGCGGGTCAGCATGCTGGCCTCATACGTTCAGCAACGAATCGCGGTGGAGGTAGACCCCGTGGCTCTGGAGTGATGCAGGGCTGCCGGCGTACTCCCACGCCCGCATCGACTCCATGGGAGTGACCCACCAGCCGCGGCACAGGTATCGGTCCTTGTCTCGCGCCCACGCCGGGACGTCCATGTCCGCTTGTACGGCCAGCCACTCAGCCAGACCAGCCAGAAATGCGTCCCAGCGGGGGTCACCGGTGGCCGGCGGCTCAGCGGCGATCATGCGCCGGCGAACGAGCGGGTCATCGGCGCTTCTGAACCGGCGGACCAGCTCGGCGGCCTTTCGCACTGGCCAGGAGTGATCGCCTGCGGCGATGTCGGGTCGCATCGAGACGGCCAGCCCCACAAGGCTGACGGAGTGGTCCGGGCGCGGCTCGATGCGCAGTCGCATGCCGGCTGCCTCGGCGATGCGGCTGAGGGTGTCGACAGTGGGCTGCAAGTCTCCTCGCTCGATCCGGTGCACCGTGCTGCTCGCGACTCCAGCCGCGTCCGCAAGCGCGCGAACCGAGAGGCCCGCGTCATGTCGTGCCTGGAGCACCAGGTCAGCCACTGTCATGCTGTAAGCATATACGCCTACAGCGAGCTATCGACTGGGTGCTCCGCGCACCACCAGTTGGCCCAGCAGGTCCTGGCTGGCCGCCGTGACCGCGTCCACCGCCGCGTCGAACGCCTCGGCGTTGTGCGGGGCGGGGGTCCGGAATCCCGAGATCTTGCGCACGTACTGCAGCGCCGCCGCGCGGATGTCCTCGTCGGTGACGGTCTCGGCGTACGGCGGGCGCAGCGTCTTGATGCTTCGGCACATACGCCAATAGAACCAGGGTCAGAGTCGCTGCGGCACGAACGGGTCGCGCTGTCTGGCCAGCGGGCGCATCGCCGGGCGCAGCAGCGACTCCGGACTCATCGACCCGAGCAACTTCTCCAGCGCGTACTCGACATCCGATTTCCACGACAGCGCCGTGCGCAACTCCAGACGTAACCGCGGGAACCGAGGATGGGGCCGCACGGTTTTGAAGCCCACCGACAGGAAGAAGTCCGCCGGCGCGATGCAGCCGAACCCTTCGGGGCCCTCGCCTTTCGCGTCACCGAACGCCTCGATCGCCTTGATTCCGCGCTTGGTCAGGTCGCGCGCCACGCCCTGCACCAGCATCCGACCGAGTCCGCCACCCGCGAACTCCTCCACGACGTGCGCGTTCATCAACAGCACCGCGTCAGGGGAGACCGGACTGGTGGGGAAGGCGCCGCCACGCGGCACGTAGACGGGAGGAGCGAACGTGACGTAACCGGCCGGCATGCCGTCGACGTAGACCAACTTGCCGCAGGATCCCCACTCCAGCAGCGTCTGCGAGACCCAGGCTTCCTTCTCCAACCCGGGGTCGCCGGCCTCGATCGCACGCTCCGCGGTGACCGGGTCCAACTCCCAGAACACACAGCTGCGGCAACGATGAGGAAGATCTTCGAGCGTGTCGAGGGTGAGATTGACCAAGCGGCGTGACATCAGACGATCACCGCGCGCGGAAACTGGGCGCCACAAGACACGATTGTGATGGTACGCCGGTAGCTGTGACCGACGCGACGGATCGGCAAAAGGGCTGGTCACCTGGCGAAACGCCACCGGTAGACTGCCTTGGGATTGTGCCCCTGCGACCTGGGGAGATCGCCCGTGACCGGGACGACGCTCGACGACTACACCGACAGGTACGCGCAACGGATGCGCGGCATGACCGCCTCCGAGATTCGAGCTCTCTTCGCCGTGGCCAGCCGCCCCGAGGTGGTGTCGTTGGCCGGCGGCTCCCCGTACGTGTCCGCGCTGCCTCTCGACGCCGTGGGGGACATGCTGGGCGAGTTGATCACCCGGCACGGGGCGAACGCTCTGCAGTACTGCGTCGGGCAGGGCGAGATGCCGCTGCGCGAGGTGATCTGCGAGGTGATGTCCCTCGAAGGCATCGACGCGAGCTGCGGCGCCTCCCCGGACGACGTGGTGATCACCGTCGGCGCGCAGCAGGCCCTCGACCTGGTCTCGCGGGTGTTCCTCGACCCCGGCGACGTGGTGCTGGCCGAAGGCCCGTCGTACGTGGGAGCGCTCGGCGTCTTCCAGGCCGCGCAGGCCGACGTGGTGCACGTGCCGATGGACGAGTCGGGCCTGATCCCGGAGGCCCTCGAAGAGGCGCTGACGGCGGTGGCCGCGAGCGGCCGGCGCGCGAAGTTCCTCTACACCGTGCCGAACTATCACAATCCCGGCGGCGTCACGCTCCCCGAGGATCGGCGCCAACGCATCCTGGAGATCTGCCAGCGCGGCGACGTGCTGGTGATCGAGGACAACCCGTACGGACTGCTCGGCTTCGACGGCGACCCGCTGCCGGCGCTGCGCTCCCGCGTGCGCGACGGCGTGATCTACCTCGGCACGTTCTCCAAGACGTTCTCCTCCGGGGTGCGCATGGGCTGGGCGCTGGCCCCGCACGCGGTGCGCGAGAAGCTGGTCATGGCCTCCGAGGCGCAGATCCTGTGCCCGAGCATGCTCTCGCAGTCCGTGGTCACGGCGTACTTCCAGACGATGCCGTGGCAAGAGCAGTTGAAGACCTTCCGGACTTTGTACGCTGAGCGCCGCGACGCCGCGCTCAGCGCGCTGGCGGACTTCATGCCTCCGGAGACCGCCTGGACCCACCCCGGCGGCGGCTTCTTCGTGTGGCTGACGCTGCCGGAGGGCCTGGACTCCAAGGCGATGATGCCGCGCGCGATCCACTCCCGGGTGGCGTACGTGCCGGGCACCGGGTTCTACGCCGACGGCAGCGGACAGCGGAACCTTCGCCTGTCGTACTGTTTCCCGCCACCCGAACGGATTCGGGAAGGCGTGCGGCGCCTGAGTTCGGTGATGGAGCAGGAGTTGGAGTTGCGAGCCACGTTCGGGGCCACCGCGAGCGACCACAGTGGACGGACCGACACCCCCTCGCCCGGGCTGGCATGACAGGGACGAGCATGATGACTGCCGCGCATCGCGGCAATGCCATCGGAGAGGATCTGCCGTTGCGCGTGATGGTGCTCGCGGGCGGTCTGTCGTACGAGCGGGAAGTCTCCCTGCGCTCGGGTCGGCGGGTGCTCGGCGCGCTGCGCCAGGCCGGCCTGGACGCCGAGCTGCGCGACGCCGACGCCACGCTGCTGCCGACCCTGGACGCCGACCCGCCGGACGCGGTGGTGATCGCGCTGCACGGGGCCACGGGCGAAGACGGCGCGCTGCGGGGCGTGCTGGACCTGGTGGGCGTGCCGTACGTCGGCACCGCCGCGCACGCCGCCCGGGTCGCCTGGGACAAGCCGAGCGCCAAGACCGTGCTCACCGAGGCCGGCATCCGGACCCCGGACTGGGCGGCGCTGCCGCACGACACGTTCTCCGAGCTGGGCGCCACCGCGCTGCTGCAGCGGATCACCGACCAGCTCGGGCTGCCGTTGATGGTCAAGCCGGCCCAGGGCGGCTCCGGTCTCGGAGCGCAGGCCGCGCGCACCCCCGAGGCGCTGCCGGCGGCGATGGTCGGCTGCTTCGCGTACGACTCCACGGCGCTGATCGAGCGGTACGTCGACGGCGCCGAGGTGGCTGTCAGCGTGGTCGACTTCGGGGACGGGCCGCAGGCGCTGCCGGCCGTGGAGATCGTGCCCCACAGCGGGGTGTACGACTACGCCGCCCGCTACACGGCCGGGCTGACCACGTTCCACGCGCCGGCCCGGCTCGACGCCGCGGTCGCCGAGAAGGTGTCCCGGATCGCCCTGGCCGCCCACACCGCGCTCGGCCTGCGCGACCTCTCCCGGGTCGACCTGATCGTCGACCCGTCCAGCGACGCCGAGGTGCTCGAAGTCAACGTGGCCCCGGGGATGACCGAGACCTCGTTGCTGCCGGTGGCGCTGAAGGCCGCGGGGATGGACTTCGGCGACGTGCTGGCGCGCCTGGTGCGCCTGGCCGTACGCCGCTCGGCTACCTCGCCCACGAAATAGGCCCGACGCGGCGATGGCGGCGGTTGGCCGCGCTGGCTAGTGCGGGGCGGGGCGGGGGCCGCGCCGGACCGGCCTGGGCGGCTCTGAGGCAGCCACGGACCGCCCTGATTCCTCCGCTGCCGGCCTGACAGGCTCGCGCCCTTGGTGGGCGCCGCCCTGGCCGGACGGGGCCCATTCCGTGGGCGGCGGCGCGACGGCCTCACCGCTGTACTCAGACATCCAGGCCGCGATGAACGTCAGATTCTCCCGCCATTCGTGGTCCGGGATCGGCGGCAGGATGTCGTCCCACATCGACAGGAACGTCCCCCGCAACTGCAGGAAGCCCTTCGGACGGGCCAGGAAGAACACGTGCAGGTGCTCGGAGCCGTCGCCCCAGCGGTTGACGTGCACCCGGACCACGTTCGGCAGGGATCGGATGCCGCGCTCCAGCCGGACCGTCATCACTCCCAACTCCGCGGCGAGCAGGTTGGAGAGGTCACCCAGGTCGTAGTGGCCGCGGGTCTCCAGCACCACCACCGCCGGCAGGCCGCTGGGGCGACCCAGGGCGCGCACCCGCCAGCGCTCGTCCGCCCACAGGTACTCGGAGTCGGGCGCCGCGCATTTCGCGCAGTCGACGCCGCCTTCCCCTTGTCGCGGCGGCTCCTCCCCGGCGGACGGCTGCAACGGCCGTACCCGAAACTGCCCCTCAAAAGGGAACGTCGGCCACCGGACGAAGTCCGGAAGCCGCAGATCGTCGGGCAGGTAAATGGGTAGCTGTTCCTCCGCCATGGCGGGCACCTTATCTGGGTTGGTAGTTCTCTGGCTCACCCGTGCGCATGCCAGCTCGGCAACGGTCCGCGTCACGTCGCGCCAGCCCGGGCAACTTCCGTCCATTGTGGAAACGAGGGCCTGACACGACGGCAGACATCGGCTAATCGACCTGGTTCGATACGCCGCCTCCTTCAAGCCCCATCAGGTCCACGATGCGCTGCAGATCATCGACGGTGGCGAACTCCACCACGATCCGGCCCTTGCGCCGGCCCAGGTCGACCTTGACCCGGGTGTCGAACCGGTCTGAGAGCCGATCGGCCAGCTCGACGACGCCGGGGGAGTGCGGCTTCGGCTGGCGCGCGGCCTTCGCCTTCGGAGCCGGCCCCATGTCGCTGAGCGCCACGATCTCCTCGGTGGCCCTCACGGACAGGCCCTCGGCGACGATCCGCTTGGCCAGCTCCTCCTGTCGCGCGGGGTCCGGCAGGCCCAGCAGCGCCCGGGCGTGGCCGGCCGAGAGCACCCCTGCCGCCACTCGCCGCTGCACCGCCGCCGGCAGGTTCAGCAGCCGGATCGTGTTGGAGATCTGAGGCCGGCTACGCCCGATGCGCTTGGCCAGCTCCTCGTGGGTGGCCCCGAACTCGTCCAGGAGCTGCTGGTACGCCGCGGCCTCCTCCAGCGGGTTCAGATCCGCCCGGTGGATGTTCTCCAGCAAGGCGTCGCGGAGCATCTCGTCGTCGCGGGTGTCCCGGATGATCGCCGGGATCAGCTCCAGCCCGAGCGCTGTGGCGGCCCGCCAGCGGCGCTCGCCCATCACCAACTCGTACCGCTGCGGCCCCAGCTCCCGCACCACGATCGGCTGCAGCAGTCCGACCTGGCGGATGGAGGCCTGCAACTCCTCGAAGGCCTCTTCCTCGAAGACCTGCCGGGGCTGGCGCGGGTTGGGGGAGATCTCGCCGATCGGCACCTCGCGGTAGCGCGCTCCCGGCACGGGCGCCAGATCTGGCGAGTCGACGTCTGCGCGCTCATCGGTCGCCCGGTCAGGCCTCGGCGGGGACTTGGCGGGCGTGCGGGGCGCGTCCGCAGCCCAGGACGCGTCCGGGGCCGGGGACTCGGACACCGGCTTGGCAGGCTGGGCCGCACTCGGCCTTGGCGTCGTCGGCTCAGCAGGCGGCGCCTCGGGCGCTGGCGCCGTGGTCACCGTCGATGTCGCTGTGGTCGCCTCTGTGAGGCCGGTCGGGATCAGCGCGCCCAGCCCTCGCCCCAGTCCGCCACGACGATTCTTCATCGAGCCTCTCCTGCCTCAGCCCCGCGGTTCGCGATCTCCTGCGCCGCGCCGAAGTAGCTCACAGCGCCACGGGAACCAGGGTCGTATGTGATCACCGACTCCCCGTAGCTCGGCGCCTCCGAAACCCTCACGCTACGGGGGATCACCGTCTCCAGCACCACATCGCCGAAGTGGCTGCGCACCTGCTGCTCGACCTGGTCGGCGAGCTTGGTGCGACGGTCGTACATGGTGAGCAGCATCGTGGAGACCCGCAGTCTCGGGTTCAGATGCGACTTGACCAGCTCGATGTTGCGGAGCAGTTGGCCCAGCCCTTCGAGCGCGTAGTACTCGCACTGGATCGGGATGAGGACCTCCTCGGCCGCGACCAGCGCGTTGACGGTGAGCAGCCCGAGCGACGGCGGGCAGTCGATGAACATGTAGTCGAGCTCGCCCGTGTGCGCCTCGATGGCCCGACTCAGCCGGTTCTCCCGGGCCACGATGGAGACCAGTTCCACCTCGGCGCCCGCCAGGTCGATGGTGGCCGGCGCGCATCGCAGGTTCGGGATCCCCTCCACGTTCTGCGAGACCTCTTCCAAGGTGCCCTCGTCGAGCAGGCACTCGTACACGCTCGGAGTGCCGGCGCGATGCTCGACGCCCAGGCCTGTGGAGGCGTTGCCCTGCGGGTCGAGGTCGACGACGAGCACCCGGTTGCCGTGGAGGGCCAAGGAGACCGCGAGGTTGACCGCTGTGGTCGTCTTGCCGACCCCGCCCTTCTGGTTCGCGATGCAGACCACGCGCCGCTTGGGAGGCCGGGGGAGGGTGGCGTCGCCAGCCGGGTTCAGGATGTTCATCGCCCGGCGCGCCTCACGCGCCAACGGCGGCTCGTCCTCGGGCGCCACGGTTTCACGTGAAACATCATCCCCGTACGTAGTCTCCTGGCCCCCGGTGTGGCCCGGCCCAGCGCCGACGCGGCCCTGTGCGCCAGATGGCGGCTGGCCTCCGCCGCCGACCCCGCCGGAGGAGTGCCCATACCGTTGACCGGTCACCGAGGCACGACCCACGGCCCCCTCCATCGACGCGGGACGCCAGCCCGTGGCGGCGTGAGTCGGCACGGGCTCCTGATGATCGTACGAGCCACTGGCTTGAGTCGACTCTCTCATTGATCGTTGTTGCGGCAATCCAGCATCCTCCGTTGGCCCATGGGGCGCCGTCTCCGGGCTTGTTTCACGTGAAACAGCGTCGTCGAGTGTCTTGCGGATGCGCTCTTCACTCTTGGAGGGCGCTTCGTGCGTCGACGCCGGACCACCCTGGTGCTCACGCTCGTCACGCATGCTGTCGTCCTCACCCCACTTGTCGGCTCACGACCTGGTGCACGATAGCGCCGGTGGCGAGCCGAGGCCCATTCACCGGTCCGGCGAGGCGGGGATTGCCCGGATACCGGTGTTGTATCCGGGTG
>WHSM01000063.1 GCA_009380105.1 Micromonosporaceae bacterium | reverse complement strand
TCACCGGGATGGCGGACTTCCCCGATGTTCCGCCTCATGGCCATGCCAGATCGTTTCGGTGCGGGATCAGCGCGGCCCAGGTGACGCTGCGTTGACGCACGACACCCCAGGAGGCGGGGAGTGAACGAGCGAATCACAGTGGCGGTGACCGCTTTCGATCCGATCTCACAGGCCGGCATCGCCAGTCAACTGCGGCACCGTCACGAGGTGTCGCTGGTCGACGGGCCGACGCCGGGCGCGATCGGGCTGGTCGTGGTGGACCGACTCGACGAACAGGCGACCCAGGCGATCCGGGCCGCCGCGCGGCAGGGCAGCGGACGTGTCGTCGTGGTGGCCGCCCACGTCGACAGCGGCGACCTGCTCTCCGCTGTGGAGGCCGGCTGTTGCGGGCTGCTGCGCCGCGTGGACGCCACCCCGGACCGGCTGGTGACCGCAGTGCGGGCCGCGACCGCCGGGGACGGAACGTTGCCGCCCGACCTGCTCGGCAAGCTGCTCGAACAGGTGGGAAGGCTGCAACGGGAAGCGCTCGCGCCGCGCGGCCTGACGGCCTCGGGGCTCAGTCGCCGCGAGATCTCGGTGCTGAAGATGGTCGCCGAGGGCGAGGCGACGTGCGAGATCGCGAAGCAGCTGAGTTACTCCGAGCGCACAGTCAAGAACATCCTGCGGGACGTGACCACCCGGCTGCAGCTCCGCAACCGCACCCAGGCGGTCGCCTACGCGGTGCGCGAGGGGCTGATCTGACGACTCACCGCAGGGGCCACCCGAGCTCACCACAGGGTGCACCCGCGAGCTCACCGCAGGGTCCACCCGAGTCGGCGGCGGCGCGGCGCCAGCCGACCGGTCGCCAGCAGCGGATCGTGACCGTCGGACCGGGCCACCACCTGGAAGCTCAGCGGCTCCGGCGTGGCCGGGGCGCGGCGCAGCCGCACGTGCACCCGCGCGTACTCGGCGGCTCCGGGGAAGACCGTCATCTCGACCGGATCGCAGTCGACGACCAGCCACCCGTCAAGATCCCGCCCGGACAACTGCAGCCGCACGGTGGCGTTGCCGCGGTTGATCACACCCAGGCTGTAGCGCGCCGTGCGCCAGCGCACCGCCCGCTGCTCCAACTCCAGCGCGGTGTCGAAGAATCGGTTCAGCGCCAGCAACTGCTCGGCCAGCGCGCTGGAGCGGTCGCGTTCGGATGTCGCGAGCAGCGCGAACGGGGTATTGCCGGCGCGCACGTGCGCCGCCCGCGGCGGGTGGAACCGGATCCGCACGCAGCCGCTCGCCTCCGGCCCCAGCTCCAACACCGGAGGATCGACCGTCGCCCAAGTGGTCGGCGCGCCCACGACCTCGAACGTGAACCGATCGGCGACAAGCGCCATGTTGCGCACCAAGGCGTCGCACACGGCGTGGCCGCCGGGCTCGATCGCGATCGGCGTCTCCGGCAGCACCAACTGAGCCGACATGAATGCGACGGTAGGCGCCGCCGCCGCGGGCGCCACGCGCCGTTGAGGAACACCTTCGGGAAGGCCTCGCCCGCCTCCCACGCGGCCCGCCGGCGCCCGAACGGGCAACCAGGGCGCCCAAAGAAGTGGTCCTGCGCCACTCCCCGTCCACCCGCGCGCGACTCCAGTCTGAGAGGCGTGATCCATGACGTGGACGAGGCGATCCGGTCGCTGATCGAGCGTGACGTGCTCAACGGCTCCGGGGTCGAGGTGGTCTTCGACGCACCCACGAAAGACTGGGCGGCGCGCCGCAACGCGCCCACCGTCAACGTCTATCTGTACGACATCCGCGAGGACGTCAAACGCCGCCACCGCGGAATGATCAACGAGTACGACGACGCGCATCGCGTGGTCGCCAGACGCCCGCCGGGCCGGCATTTCACGCTGTCGTACCTGGTGACCGCGTGGACTCAGCGCACCGAGGACGAGCACCGGCTGCTCTCGGCGGTCCTGACCTGCTTCCTGCGGCACGAGCACCTGCCCCGGGACCTGCTCTCCGGGGCGCTCGCCGAGGCCCCGGCGCCGCTCGCCATCGGGATGCCACCGCCTGAGGACCGTTCGTTCACCGACGTGTGGTCCGCGCTCGGCGGCGAGCTGAAGCCGTCGCTGGACCTGGTCATCACAGCTCCGCTGGACACCGCCCGCCGCTTCGCGGTCGGGCCTCCGGTGCGCGAGGAAGCGTCGATCCGGGTCGTCGACACCACAACTGGGGCGTTCGAGACACCAACCTTCGGCGGCCGGCGGCGGCGCGCGGCAACGGCGAATCCCGCGCCGGGCGCCACGTCGGATCCCGCGTCGGGTCCCGCGCCGAAGAAGCGGGCCGCCCCACCGAGGAAACCCGGAAGGACCTCCTGATGATCATCTGCAACAAATGCGGGCGTCAGAACCCGCCCGGCAGCAGGTTCTGCGCCGGCTGCAATGACTACCTCAACTGGGAACGCCCCCAGGACGCCACGATCGTCACCGGCGGGCCAGTCGGGGGTCAGCTTCCCGGCGGGCCCATCGTGCAGCCGGGGCCGCAGCGCCACAGCGTGCAGGTGTCGGTACGGCAACGAGAGCTCGCCGTCGCGGCCGGCGAGCAGGTCCAGGTCGAGGTGCTGGTGCGCAACAACGGCACCATCGTCGAGGACCTGACCGTCATGGTGGGTGGGCCGGCCGCGGCCTGGGCGACGGTCGAGCACCAGGAGCTGTCGCTGATGCCCGGAGAGGAGGCGACCTCCCACGTCACTTTCCTTCCGCCGCGCGCGCCGACGACCCCGAGCGGCCCGGCGCCGTTCCAGATCAGCGCCGCCTCGCGGGTGCACCACAACATCGGGGGCAGCGAGTCCGGCGTGCTGATGGTGCAGGGGTACGCCGCGCCGTCCGTGCAGCTCAGCCCGCACACCGCGAGCGGCCGCTTCGGCGGCCGGCACCACCTGACGGTGCAGAACGACGGCAGCCTGCCGCTCGCCGGGCCGATCTTCGCGCGCGATCCCGACGAGCTGCTGCGGTTCACCGTGCAGCCGCAGGGCCTGCAGGTGCCGCCGGGCGGCCGCGGCACAGCGGTCATCAAGTCCAAACCCGTCAAGCGGGTGTGGTGGGGTTCCCCGGCCAGGCGTCCGTTCCAGATCGCGATGCACCCGGCGGGCCAGCCCCCGCTGGAGACCGAGGGCGTGCTGGAGCAGACGCCGATCATCCCCCGGGGAATGCTGCCGGTGGCCGCCCTGGCGATGGCCGCCGTGCTGGCGGTCGGCGGCTTCTTCGCCCTACGCGGCGGCGACGATCCCGAGGTGAAGGGCGACACCGGCACGCCGACGCCGACCATCGAGCAGCCCTCGCCGGACCAGAGCTCCGGCGACAAGCCGTCGCCGAGCGACCCGCCGAAGGAGAGCCCGAGCGAGTCGCCGTCGGAGTCGCCCACCGTGCACGACGGCGGCGTCGTGGACGACCAGGGGTTCGAAGAACAGCTCACCGACGCGGTCTCGGCGCCGTGGCAGAAGCGCGGCCCCGGCCCCAGCGGCGTCGAGCGCGACACCGGCCAGGCCCGCACCGGCGCCAACGTCGCGGCGCTGCGCAGCGGCAACTCCGGCGAGGAGTGGAACGACATCATTCAAACGGTCGACGTGCAGCCGCACCGGGACTACCGCCTCACCGGCTGGATCAAGACCTCCGGCAACCTCGCCGACGGCTACTTCGGGGTGCGTGAGGGCGTCACGCCCACCGGGGCGTACGCGGAGAAGAAGTTCGGCCCGCTGGCGGCGTACAAGAAAGTCAAGGTCGATTTCAACTCCGGCGACAACACCCAGATGACGATCTTCATCGGCTGCTGGTCCTTCGGCGAACCGGTGCAGGCGTTGATCGACGACGTGTCCCTCACGCTCCGATGACCGGCCGCCGCGCGGGCGCCCTTTCGGGCACCTGCGATTCCCCCGAAGCGGCGGATCCGCTGCCCCGGACTCGGGACCACGGGACGTAGGCGCGGCGCCGACCGACCGGCAATCTCTGAAATTGATCCGCAACCGCCTCGAAGGGGGCCTCATGTCCCGATATCAATCACCCGGCGTGTACGTCGAAGAGGTGCCCTCCGGGGCCAGGCCGATCGAAGGCGCCGGCACCGCGATCGCCGCGTTCGTGGGCCTGGCCGCCGCGGGCCCGTACGACGAGCCGGTGCTGGTCAGCAACTGGACCCAGTTCACCGAGACCTTCGGCGAGTTCGTCGACGGCTGCTACCTCGGCCACGCGGTGTACGGCTTCTTCCTCAACGGCGGCGGCCGCTGCTATGTGATCCGGGTCGGCGGCTCCGACGACGGCGAAGGCGACGCCCCGCAGGCGCAGCTCGGCTCGTACCGGGTGCGCGCGATCGGCGGCGGCAGGGCCAAGGACATCACCGTCGAGGTGGCCGACGCCGACGGCGACAGCCCGGCCGAGGGCAGCTTCAAGCTGGTCGTGAAGGAAGGCGGCAAGGTGGTGGAGAGCTACGACCAGCTCACTGCCTCGAAGGGCCGCCAGAACGTCGTGACGGCGGTGAAGGCGCAGTCCAAGCTGATCACCATCGAGGCGACCGCCAGCGGCACGCTGGAGGCTCCGCCGAAGGGCAGCGTCACCCTCTCACCGGCCGAGGTGGTGCGGGCGGAGCTGAGCCCGAAGCACTACACCGGCGGCTCGAACGGCTCCCGCAGCGGACTCGGCGCCCTGGAGGCGGTCGACGAGGCCACGATCGTCTGCGTGCCGGACCTGATGGCCGCGTACGAGCAGGGCGCGCTGGACCTGACGGCCGTGGCCACGGTGCAGAAGGCGATGATCGACCACTGCGAGGTGATGGGCGACCGGATGGCGATCCTGGATCCGCCGCCGGGGATGAACGCGCAGCAGGTCAGCCAGTGGCGGACGAAGACCAACTTCGACTCCCGCTACGCCTGCATGTACTACCCGTGGATCAGCGTGGGGCATCCCGCGAACGGCCAGGTGCTCACGGTGCCGCCGAGCGGCCACATGGCCGGCGTCTGGGGACGCAACGACGACACCCGCGGCGTGCACAAGGCGCCCGCGAACGAGGTGATCCGCGGCGCGCTCGCCCCCGCCACACAGCTCACGCGCGGCGAGAACGCCCTGCTCAACCCGGAGGGGATCAACTGCATCCGCTCGTTCCCCGGGCGCGGCATACGGATCTGGGGCGCCCGGACGCTCTCCAGCGACTCCGACTGGCGCTACCTCAACGTGCGGCGCCTGTTCAACTTCCTGGAAGAGTCGATCATGGAAGGCACGCAGTGGGTGGTGTTCGAGCCGAACGACCACGCGCTGTGGGCGAAGATCCGCCGCACCATCGAGTCGTTCCTGCTGCTGCAGTGGCGTCAGGGCGCGCTGTTCGGCGCCACCCCGGACGAGGCGTTCTACGTCAAGTGCGACGCGGAGACCAACCCGGCCGAGAGCATCGACGCCGGCCAGGTCATCTGCGAGATCGGCGTGGCGCCGGTGAAACCCGCCGAGTTCGTCATCTTCCGGCTGGCCCAGTTCTCCGGCGGCGCCAGCCTCGTCAACGAATAGCCGCGCGCACACCGCGGACAAACGGATAACAGGAGGAACCCATGCCACTGGAAGCGCTGGACGGAGCCGTCGGCCACTCATTCGGCCTGGAGGTCGACGGAGTAATGATCAAGCAGATCACCGAGGTCAGCGGCCTGAAGTTCGAGCAGGACAAGATCGAGCTGAAGGAGAACACGCCGGACGGCAAGTTCATCCTTCGCAACCTGCCGGGCCGCCCGAAGGCCGGGCAGCTCACGCTCACCCGGGCGCTCACCGACGACAAGAGCTTCGACACGTGGATCAAGGACTCCCGGTTCGGGAAGATGAGCGCGGTCCGCAAGACCGGCGCGGTCGTGGTGTTCGACTACGAGAACAACCCGATCAAGCGCTACAAGCTGATCAACGCGTGGCCGAGCGGCCTGGAGATCGGCGCCATGAAGGCCGGCGCCACCGACGTGCTCACCGAGAAGCTCACCGTGGCGTTCGAAGAGCTGCAGGTGGAGTGATGCGCCGTTCGCAGACGCTCGCCCCGCCATCGGGCACGCCGGCGCCATCGGACTCCGGGTCCGCCGACGGCTTGCGCACCGAGTTCAGTTTCGAGCTTCCTCGTGGGTACGTGGATCCGAGCGGAACCGTGCACAAGGCCGGCGTGATGCGGTTGGCCACCGCGCGGGACGAGCTGGTGCCGTTGCGCGACGACCGGGTGCGCGAGAACCCGGCGTACCTGACCGTGGTGCTGCTGGGCCGGGTGATCACCCGGCTGGGCTCGGTCACGGACGTGCACGTCGGGGTGATCGAGGACCTGTTCGCGTCGGATCTGGCGTTCCTGCAGGACCTGTACCAGCGGGTCAACAGCGAGGGCCACACCCGCGCCGAGGTCCGCTGTCCGAACTGCGAGCACGACTTCACGGTCAATCTGGCCGGTGGTCGCCTGGGGGAATCGTGACGTACGCGGCCGATGACCTGTACCGGGAGGTCGCGTACCTGGGACGTCACGCGCACTGGCCCCTGGCGGAGGTGCTCAACCTGGAGCACGCCGACAGGCGCCGATTCATGAGGGAAATCGCCGACCTCGTGGGACGGGGGTGAGTCAGGTGTGGCCCTTCCGCCGGAAGCCTGCGCCGGCGCCCCCGTCCCTGCCTGCCCGCGCGCACGAGTGGCGGCGGGTTCCGGCGATCCAGCGGATGGTGGCGCCGATCCCGCTCACGGTCGGCACTGACGCGTTCGAGCGCTCCCTGGCCTCCCGGCAGAACCCGTCCCGACTGGGAGAGCTGGGCCACGCGGTGGCCGAGGACTCCCCAACCGGCCAGGTGAGCGGCCTGACGGACATCGCGCCCCCGGCTACCCCCGGTGATCAAGGCGTGGTTGCACACCGCATCGGCGTGTCGCGGCAACCAGCCCTTGATCATCGCGAGGGGCGCGGTGGGCAGGAGGCGGCTGTGGGGGTGCAGCGCGCCGCGCTCACCACGGCGCCCGCGCCGGAGCCGGTGCGCGTCCTGGCGCCGCTCGTCGGCACCGCCGGCACACCCGGCGCCTCCCCTGCGCCGGGCCCGCCCGACGCCTCCGCTGCGCCCGGCCTGTCCCCTGCGGCCAGCCCGTCTCCCACGCCAGGCGCCTCCGCCATGCCAGGTCCGTCCGACACGCCGCATCCCTCTCCCGATCCCCCCACCTGGTTGGCTGAGCCGTCGTTCCAAACGTCGCAAAAGGGACAGCGGCACGACGGTTCAGCCAACCAGGTGGTCGGGGAGCCGGCCACACCGGCGCCGCCGCGCAGGGCCGGGCTGGGGGCGCCGCTGTCCGCACGGCCGTCGGCTGCCGTGCAGCGCAGCGCGACCGGCCGAGCGTCCGCCGACCGGCCGCCCAGCCGCCCCCCGAGCGGCCCGGCGCCCGGACGGGGCCTCGGCCCGCCCGACATCGCGCCTGAGATCAGCGCCGCGTCTGGGGCCGGCGCGCGTGAGGCGGCGGCATCTGTGCAGCGGTTGGCTGACGCCAGTGCGGCGTCGCGCGCTTCGCGCCGGCCGGAGGTGTTCGTCGCCGCGCCGGCCGCGCCGCCTCCCCTGCCGGCCCGGCCCCTGCTCGGAGCCGCTCCTGCCGTTGCCGCGATGTCTGCCGTTCCCGTGCCTGCCAGCGCGGCCGCCGACGCCACACTTCCGAGCGTCCACGCCCGGCGCGCGACCAGCGGCACGCCGGCCGAGCCGAGCCGGCCCAGCCTCACGACGCCCGGCCCCCGCCCGGAAGTGCAGCGGGCGCCAGCCACAGGCGCAGGGCCACATGCGGGCAAGACGGCCGGCCCGGGCGCGCGGCGGATCGGCGACGCGGCGACGGGCACACAGCCGGCGGACCTGTCCGGGGCCGCGCCCGCTCCGTCCCGTGCGCTCGGCGCTTCCCTCGCGAGCCAGTTCGGAGGCGGCATCGTCTTCTCGCCGGCGCCAGAGCAATCGGTGGTGCAGCGGGAAGGTGTGCTCGTACCCCCGGAAACGGCGGAACCGGCGACGGAGCCGGCGCCCGCCCTGGCGACACCGACCCCGACGGACGCGACGGCCGACCCCGCGGCGACCGCGACCGGCCGCACCGGGCCCGAGCTGGACGACCTCGCCCGCCGGCTGTACGAGCGGATCAAGACCCGGCTGAAGGCCGAGCTACGGCTGGACCGGGAACGGGCCGGGCTTCCGTGAACCGGACTGATGTGGGCCGGGCTGGACTGACCGAGGAGAGAGCAGATGACAGCGACCATGGAACCGGCGGTGACCGTCTGCTTCAAGGTGCGCATCGACGGGCACGACCTCGGGGCGTTCACCGGCTGCGAAGGGCTGGGCTGCGAGGTGGCGATCGAGCAGCGGCAGGAAGGCGGCAACAACTCCTACATCCATCAGCTGCCGGGGCAGATCAAGTACACCAACGTCAAGCTCACCCGGGCGCTGAACCGGGACACCCAGAAGGTCGCGTCCTGGTTCGCCGAGCTGGCCTCCGGTGTCACCCGCACGACCGCGCAGATCGTGGCGATGACCGCCGAGGGGACCGAGGTGTGGGAGTGGAAGCTGCGCGGCGTGGTGCCGGTGCGCTGGCAGGGGCCGTCGCTGTCGACCGACTCGCCGAAGGTCGCGATCGAGACGTTGGAACTCGCCCACCACGGCTTCCTGCCGACGAGCTGACCGGGGCCCTGAGATGAGTCTGGACAAGGCGTATCTGACGTTCATCGAACCGTCCTCGACCGGTGGGAAGCCGGGCGGGGCGGTCGCGGTGAACGGGCGCGGCAAGCTGGAGTTCCAGTTCAATCCCAAGGAGTACACGGTCGCCAAGACGGCGGAGTGGAAGCGCAAGTCGACCGCCGGGGCGAAGACGACCTCCCCGCCGCAGTTCACCGGCTCCGGGCCGCGCACCCTGTCGCTGGAGCTGTTCCTCGACGCCACGGAGCGCGGCGGGGATGTCTCCGAGGACGTGGACGTGCTGTTCGCGTGCCTCGTGCCGGACCCCACGACGCTGTCGAAGAAGAAGCCGTCGCCGCCGTTCGTGCAGTTCGGCTGGGGCGGGCGGGTGCTGTTCGTGGCGATCCTGAAGCAGGTCAGCGCGAAGTTCACGATGTTCCGGCCGAACGGCGCCCCGATCCGGGCCGCGTGCACCGTGTCGCTGGAGGAGTACGGCGCCGACGACAAGCGCCAGAACCCGACCTCCGGCGGCCTGGAGGTGATGCGCACGCACACCATGGTCGCCGGGGACACGCTGCAGTCCGTCGCCCACCGGGAGTACGACGACCCGACCCTGTGGCGGGTGCTAGCCGAGGTCAACGGCGTCGACGACCCGTTCCGGCTGCCGCCCGGCACGCCGCTGCGGGTGCCCATGGCCTACCACGCCGAGCCGGGACGGTGAGCCGTGGCGACCCAGTTGCAGCAGCACACCAGCACGCTGAAGATCACCATCGACGACAACCCGCTCGACGACGCGATCGCGAGCCTGCTGGCGTACGCGACGATCGACGACAGCCGGGTGCAGCCGGACCTGTTCACGCTGAGCTTCCGGGACCAGGGCCGGGAGGTGATCGCCGGGTCGGCGGCCCGGATCGGCGCCGTCGTGAAGATCTCGGTGATCGCGGAGGACACCCCTGCCGCCGGCGAGGATCTGATCACCGGTGAAATCACCGCGCTGGAGACCGAGTACGACGGCGCCGGCGCGCTCACCGTGATCCGCGGGTACGACCACTCGCACCGCCTGTTCCGGGGGCGGCGCACCGAGACGTACGTGGACGTGACGTACGCCGACGTGGTGCGCAAGGTCGCCGCGCGGGTCAACCTGGAGGTCGGTGAGGTCAAACCGACGCGCGGCGTGCACCAGCACGTCACCCAGGCCAACGCGACCGACTGGCAGTTCCTGCAGCGGCTGGCCCGCGAGGTCGGCTACCAGCTCGCGGTCGCCGACGGCAAGGTCCGGTTCTGCCCGCCGACCGAGGCGGAGACCGGCCCCGGGGACGAGGCGTCGCTGGAGTCGACCGACCCGCTGCAGCTGGTCCTCGGCTCCAACGTGCTGCGGCTGCACGCGGTGGTGACGGCGGCGCATCAGGTGGACCAGGTGGAGGTGCGCGGCTGGGACGTGGCGGCGAAGCGGGCGCTGGTCGCCAACGCTCCCGCCTCGACCACCAGCGCTGCGGTCGGCGTGACGCCGGACGGGCTGTCGGGGCTGTTCGGCGGCGGTGTGCACGTGTCGGCCGACACGCCGTACGGGCGGCAGTCTGACGTGGACACCGCCGTGTCGGCGCTGGCCGACGAGGTCGCGTCGTCGTTCGCGGAGCTGGACGGCGTGGCGCGCGGCAATCCCCGGCTGAAGGCCGGCGCGGCGGTGCGGCTGAGCCTGGTCGGCGAGCCGTTCGACGGGCGCTACACGCTGTCGAGCACCCGGCACCGGTACGACCCGGAGGACGGCTACACCACGTCGTTCACGGTGTCGGGGCCGCGCGACCGGACGCTGCTGGGGCTGGTCGGCTCGCCTTCCGGGGCTTCCCGGGCTTCCGGGTCGTCCGGCGGGTCCGGCGGCGGCTTGGACCGGGTGGCCGGCGTGGTGAGCGCGCTGGTCAGCGACACCGGCGACCCGGAGCGGCTGGGCCGGGTGAAGCTGCACTTCCCGTGGCTGTCCGGGTCGTACACCACGTACTGGGCGCGGGTGGCGCAGCCGGGCGCCGGGAACAATCGCGGCGGCATGATGCTGCCGGAGGTCAACGACGAGGTGCTGGTCGCCTTCGAGCACGGCGACATCAACCGGCCGTACGTCATCGGCGGCCTCTACAACGGCGTCGACCGGCCGCCGCTGACCGACAACCTCATCGACCCCACCAGCGGCGCGGTGCAGCACCGGGGCTTCGCGTCCAAGAACGACCACCGACTGGTGTTCCGGGACGCGCCGGGCGACAGCCAGATCTTTCTGGGCACCGGCGGCGAGCGCGCCGAGTCGCTGTCGCTGGACCAGACCAAGCGCGAGGTGCGCCTGCGCGCCGACACCGGCGTGGTCGAGATCAACGGCGGCCGCGAGGTCACGATCCGCACCGACGGCAACCTGACGCTGGAGGCGGCCGGGAAGCTGACGCTGCGGGGCGGCACGGTGTCCGTGACGGGCAGCGGCCCCACCGAAGTCAAGGGCAATCCGATCAAGCTCAATTAGGGGGTACGAGATGAGCACACCCGCGGCGGTCGCAGGCGACCGGATCACCGCGACCTGCGCCGTGCACCAGATCCCGAACCCGCTGACCGGCGTGCCGCAGCCGGCGCCGCCGCTGCCGTTCTCCGCGCCGCTGCTGCAAGGGCTGGCGAGCACAGTGCTGATCGGCGGTAAGCCGGCGGCGGTCGTCGGCTCGTCCGGGCTCAACGCGCCGCCGCACGTGGGGCTGCACTTCAGCGACCCCTTCATGGCGCCGCCGGCGCAGCAGGGCGTCGTGGTCGCCGGCAGCGGCACGGTGCTGTTCGAGAACCGCCCGGCCGCCCGCACCGGCTCGTCCTACACGGTGTGCGCCGGGGCGCCCGGCACGCTCGCCGGCTCCGCCGCGACCGTCCTGATCGGAGGCTGAGATGGCGCAGGAGTTCATCGGCGCCGGCCTGGCGTTCCCGCTGCACACCGACGCCTCCGGCGACATCGCCCTGGTCAGCCGGGAACGCAAGGTCGAGGAGAGCATCCGGCTGATCCTCGGCACCGCGTACGGGGAGCGCCCGATGCGGCCGGAGTTCGGCTGCGGCATCCACGACTTCGTGTTCGCGCCCGCCGACCACACCACGATGGGCCGGATCGGGCACGAGGTGCGGGCGTCGCTGCGCCGGTGGGAGCCGCGCGTCGACGTGCACGAGGTCGACGTCAGCGTCGACGACGTCGACACCTCGACCCTCTACATCGACATCCGCTACACGATCCGCGGCGACAACGACCCGCGGAACCTGGTCTTCCCGTTCTACGTCATCCCCTCCCACGAGTGAGCCCGCGAATGAGTCCACGCATGAGTCCACGCATGAGCCCACGCACGATCCCGCGAATGGGGACTCCCCTAATGAGGTGGCGATCATGAGCCTGCCGACCCCGAACCTGGACGACCGGCGCTTCCAGGACCTCGTCGACGACGCGAAGCGGCGGATCGCCACGCTGTGCCCGGAGTGGACCGACCACAACGTCTCCGACCCCGGCGTGACCCTGATCGAGACGTTCGCGTGGATGGTGGAGCAGCTCTGCTACCGGCTCAACCGGGTGCCGGACCGGCTCTACGTGAGGTTCCTGGAGATGCTCGGGGTGACGCTGTTCCCACCTGTCGCGGCCCGCGCGGACGTGACGTTCTGGCTCACCGCGCCGCAGGTGGACACGGTGACCATCCCCGAGCACACCGAGCTGGCCACCGCGCGCACCGATGTCGCGGAGCCGATCGGCTTCACCACTGCCTCGGAGCTGCCGATCACGCCGTGCGCGGTGATCAAGCTCGCCGCCAGCGTCGGCAACGCCATCCGGCACCACTCCGAGACCCTCGGCGGCAGCACCGGCTTCGACTGCTTCTCCCCCACTCCCCGGCCCGGCGACGCGCTGCTGGTCGGGCTGTCCCACACGGTCGGCTCGTGCGCGGTCGCGCTGCGCCTGGCCATCGCCAAGACGTCCGGCGCCGGCATCGACCCCAACAACCCGCCGCTGCGCTGGGAAGCCTGGGACGGCGCCGCATGGCGGAGCTGCGAGGTGGACCGGGACGAGACCGGCGGGCTCAACCGCAGCGGCGAGATCGTGATCCACGTGCCGCCCGGCCACGCCAAATCGGTCCTGGACCGGCAGCACGCCGCCTGGCTGCGCTGCCTCGTGGCGCCCAACGAGCCGGGCCAGCCGGCGTTCGCGTCCTCGCCGACGATCGACGGCGTCACCGCGTTCACGGTCGGCGGCACAGTGCCGGCGGTGCAGGCCGAGACGATCCTCGGCGAGACGATCGGGGTCTCGGAAGGCGTGCCCGGGCAGCGCTTCCGGCTGCGGCGCGCGCCGGTGCTCGCCGACGAGCCGATACTGATCGAGTCCCTCGGCCCGTCCGGGCGACACGAGTGGACCGAGGTCCCCGACTTCGGCGACAGCGGCGAACCCGACCGCCACTTCAGCGTCGACGCGGCCACCGGCGAAGTGGCGTTCGGCCCGGCGGTGCGGCAGCCCGACGGAGACCTGCGGCGGCACGGCGCCACCCCGGCCAAAGGCGACACGCTGATCGTGCGCCGGTACCGCACTGGCGGCGGCAAACGCGGCAACGTCGCCCGCGGCGCCATCAACGTCATCAAGACCTCGCTGCCGTACGTGAAGTCGGCTGAGAACCGCGGCGCGGCCGTCGGCGGCGTCGACGCCGAGGACATCGAGAACGCGAAGGTGCGCGGCCCGCTGGCGCTGCGCAGCCGCAACCGCGCCGTCACCGCCGAGGACTACGAGCACCTGGCGCTGCAGGCGAGCCACTCAGTCGCCCGGGCGCTGTGCACGCCCAGCGGCTCCGGGTCCAGCGGCTCCGGGCCCGCCAACCCGGGGCCCGGAGCGGTGCAGGTGCTGATCGTGCCGGACGTCCCGGACGAGGCCGGCAAGCTCGCCTTCGAGCGACTGGAGCCGTCCGAGGAGCTGAAGTCCGCGGTCGCCGCCTACCTGGACGAGCGGCGGATCGTCGGCACCCAGCTGCGGGTGAACCCGCCGCGCTACCGGGGCGCCACCGTCGTGGCGCGGCTACGGGCCCGGCCCGGCGGGGACGAGCGGGAGCTGCAACGCGAGGCGCTCGCCGCCCTGTACGGCTACCTGCATCCGCTCCGGGGTGGCCCCGGCGGCGCCGGCTGGCCGTTCGGGCGCTCGCTGCACACCGGGGAGATCTACGCCGTGTTCCACGGCATGCCGGGCATCGAGTTGGTGGAGGAGGTGCAGGTGTTCCCCGCGAACCCCCGCACCGGCAAGCGGGAGGCGCCGGTGCAGCGGCTGGATCTCTCACCCGACGAGCTGATCTTCTCGTTCGAGCACCAGGTGAAGGTGACGGCGCCATGAGCGAGCGTCAGCGAGCGAATCGACAAGCCCAGCGTGGATGTGCCTCATGCCGCGCCGCAGCGAAGCGAGGCGGGGCATGAGTGCCCGCGGTGCTGTCGAAGGGCTGCCGTCGGCGTTTCCGGTGCTGCGGGGCCTGCCGTCGATCTACCACGACCAGGATTTCACGCGGCGGTTCACCGCGGCCTTCGACGAGGCGCTCGCTCCCGTGTTCACGACGCTGGACTGCCTGGAGACCTACCTCGACCCCGCGCTGGCGCCGCCCGACTTCGTGGAGTGGCTGGCGCACTGGGTGGGTGTGGTCGCCCAACTGCCGGTTGACGAGCGGCACCGGCGGCGACTGGTCGCCTCGGCCGCCGACCTGTACTCCTGGCGCGGCACCGTGCGGGGCCTGCGCGAGACGGTGCGGCTGCTCACCGGCGCGGAGCCGGAGATCGTCGAGCCGGGTCAGCCGGGCTCCTCCGGGCCGTACGAGCTGGTGCTGCGGGTGCTGCGCGTCGACGGTCTGGACCTGAAGATGCTCCGCACGGTGATCTCCGCCGGAGTGCCGGCGCACCTGACGTGGCGGATCGAGCTGACCGAGCCCGAGGAGCGCACGGCCGTGATCCAGGGCCGGGCTCGGCCCCAGGCGCCCCAGCCGCCACAACCGCCCCCGGCGCCACAGCCGCTCCCGGCGCGCCCGGCCCCTCAGGCTCCGAAGGCGCGCGGCCGGGCGCGGCCGCAGGCCACCGGGCGAGCCCGGCCGCAGCAACCGCCGGCGCCGCCGCCTCCGCAACCGCCCGCGCCGCCGCCTCCTCCGCAGCCGCCACGCCCCGACGGCGGGCAGTGACGTGGACGCCACCGCGGCGGTCGCCGCCCACGCCGACCCGAGCCTGGGGCGCCTCCTGGGCCGAGTGTCAGAGCTGCGCGCCCGGGTGCGCGCGGCCGTCGACCGCCGACGCGCCGTCGATCCCGGGACCGACGACCCGTTCCGGGGCTTGTACGTGGCGGACGCTGAGGTCGACGCGCTGCTGGACGACACGAGACGCCGGCCGGCCCTCAACCCCGACCCCGGCGCCGATCCGGGCGGCGCTTCCGACCCGGCCCACGCTGCGGACACTGCGGACGCTATCGACGCTGCTGGCCGGCTCGGGCGCCTGGCCCGCGCCTTCGGCTTGACCGGGTTCGACGTGGAGATCCTGCTGGTCGCCCTGGCTCCCGATCTGGACCCGAGCTTCGAGCGGCTGTACGCGTACCTCCAGGACGACGTCTCACGACGGCGGGCGTCGACCGGCCTGGCGTTGGAGCTGTGCGGCGGGCCCGGCGCCCTGGGATCGGCCCGGCTGCGGCTGATGTCGCCCGCGCCGCTGGTCATTGGTGGCCTGGTCCTGGTGGAGGAGACGGAGCGGCCGTTCCTCACCCGTAGCCTCCGCGTGCCGGACCGGGTGCTGGCGTGGCTGTTGGGCCATGACGAGCCGGGCCCGGACGTCGCCGCGCTGTCAGCGACGCCCAGCGGGGCGCCCGTCGGCGATC
>WHSM01000351.1 GCA_009380105.1 Micromonosporaceae bacterium | reverse complement strand
CTGGCTGGCGCACGTCGCCTCGGCGGAGGGGATCATCGCCGTCGAGCGGATCGCAGGACACCATCCGCCGCCGCTCAACTACGATATCATCCCGTCCTGCACCTACTGCAGCCCGGAGGTCGCCAGCGCCGGTCTGACCGAGGCGGAGGCGGTGGAGCGCGGCTACGAGGTGAAGGTGGGGCGGTTCCCGTTCGCGGCCAACGGCAAGGCGTCGATCCTCGGGCAGCGGTCGGGGTTCGTGAAGATCGTCGCCGAGGCCCGCTTCGACCAGGTGCTGGGCGTCCACCTGATCGGCCCGCGCGTCACGGAGATGATCGCCGAGGCGGGCGTGGCGCTTACGCACGAGGCGACGGCGGAGTCGCTGATGCGCACGATCCACGCCCACCCGACGCTGTACGAGGCGCTGGGCGAGGCCGCGCACGCGGCGGCGGAGGGGGCGGCGATTCACATCTAGCGGCTTGTCAATGCTCAGCAGAGTACCGCACTGCTACGAGCTCCGCACCTGTAAGAGTCCGTACACAGCGGCTGCTAGCCCCAGGCGATTAGCTGTAGGAGGGCTGGACGTTGGTGACGCCAGCGCGAGCCGGGTCAGATGCCTCGTGACGGTGCGCCGGTTGATCCGGAATCCCTCCTCGGCCAGCTCGTGGGTAATCCGGCTGGCGGACCACTTGTTCTCACGCCGCCAGGTCTCGATCTTCTCGAGCACCCACGCCGGGGTGGCGTTCGGGCTCTGATGCAGGGTCGAGGACCGGTCGTGCAGGCCGACCGGCATCCAGAACACCGCACGCCGGTCAACCGGTGAAGGACTCGGGGCCGAAGCGGCCCCACGCGACGAAGCCGGCCAGGGCGAGAAAGACCAGGTCCGCCACCATGAACTTGACCTCGTGACGGCGGATGCGTGTGATCACCGCACCAACCATGATCATCACCAAGCCGAGGGCCGCCAACGGCACCAGAACCGGCGCGATGTCGAGCGCGGCGGGCAGGACCAGGCCCACCGCAGCCAGGACCTCGAGGGCTCCGATGGCCTTGAGGCTGCCGGCACTGAAGTCTTCGGCAAAACTCGCATGAACGGCATACTTCTCCTTCGGCATGATCAGCTTGGCGCCGCCGCTGATCAGGTAGGTAACGGCAAGCAGTCCGGTAACGATCCACAGAGTGAGGTTCATGAGGTTTCTCCTTGACGTTGTAGGCGACTCCCGTCTTGAAGCGGGAGTGGCGATCGGGTCCCCCTCCTATCCGGAATACCTGTTCGACCATGAGACGCCGACGACGCGATCCTTGTGACAGCGCAGCCGCGTGACGTGCGTCGCGAACCGGCGCTGTCACAAATCGGCGGCGTCCGGCGTCTTGTGGTTCGGACAGGCAACCAACGAGACAGGAGCCACACATGAGCGAGGACGGCCGCCCTGACTCCGCTACTGAGGTGTTCGTCGCCCATCGCAACCTGCTCTTCACCGTCGCCTACGAGATGCTCGGCTCGGCCGCCGACGCCGAAGACGTCCTGCAGGAGACCTGGCTGCGGTGGGCGGACGTCGATCTCGACACCGTGCGGGACCAACGCGCCTACCTGGTCCGGATCACCACCCGACAGGCGCTCACCCGGCTGCGTGCGCTCGGCCGGCGCAAGGAGTCCTACGTCGGCCCCTGGCTGCCCGAGCCGCTGCTGACCGCGCCCGACATCGCCGAAGACGTCGAACTCGCCGACAGCCTGTCGATGGCAATGCTGCTGGTGCTGGAGACGCTCGGGCCGACCGAGCGGGCGGTGTTCGTGCTCCGCGAGGTGTTCGACCTCGGATACGACGAGATCGCCGAAGCCGTCGACAAGAGCCCGACCACCGTCCGCCAGATCGCCCACCGCGCCCGGGCACACGTCGCCGCGCGGCGGCCCCGCGAGGTCGCCTCCCTGGCCGAGACCCGAGCCGCCCTCGAGGCCTTCCAACGGGCGATCCAGACCGGCGACCTGCAGAGCCTGCTCGACACCCTCGCCCCGGACGTCGTCGCCTTGAGCGACGGCGGCGGCGTCAAGCAGGCCATGCCGCGGCCCGTCGTGGGGGCCGACAAGGTGGCCAACTTGTTCGCACTCCTCCTCGACAGGGTCGGCGCCGAGCTATCCATCGAGCCGGCGCAGATCAATGGCTCTCCGGGTCTCTTCCTGCGGCTCAACGGAGAACTCGACATGGTGGTGGCGGTGCGGATCGACGACGGCCTCGTCACCGGGCTCTACACCGTGCGCAACCCCGAGAAGCTCTCGCGTGTGCAGCACGAGACTGCCGTGAGCCGCTGAGCAGCGACTTCTCAACCCTTCAAGATCTTGAACTCCCGGCCGAGCTGGATCACCTCCCCGGCCGGCGGGGCGTCCGGTCAGTCGCAGGGGCTTCAATGGCGATGGGTGGCATCGGGGTTGTTCGGGTCTGCAGGATGCTCGTAACCCGGCTGGAGGCGAACGAACTCAGCCCGGCGCCGCGCCGCGGCGCATCGTCTTACCGACCACCATCGTTGACTACGAAAGCGATTTCACAACCGCTGCGCAGTAGACCGCTCGGGCGATCTCGCGATGACCGAGGTCGTTCGGGTGAACTGTGTCCGCGGCGATCATGGCCGACTTGCCCCAGGAATCCACGCGGGCCAGAACCACCGACGGGCATCGTGCAGCCGCCTCGCGAAGCCGCTGGTTGTACGCGTCGATGAGGGCGTCGGAGCCCTTGTCGTAGGGGTGGTGGCGGGAATAGACGCGAAGATGTGGCTGCTCCACAGCAATGACCTGGCTTCTGGGGTTGGCCGCCTCGAAGGCATCGAAGATGACTGTCAACGCCGAGGCATAGGCCGTCAGGCCCGTCGTGTCCTCGCCGTAGAGCCTCGCGTCGTTGAGCCCGGTCATGAGGATGTACAAGTCCGCCGGCGACGGCGGTTTCGCCGCGACCATCAAGGCGGTGTCCGTGCTGACCGATCCCCCGACACCATTGTTGTCGGGCGTGCAGCCCAGTTCGCAGGACGCGATGTCGACGAAACGTCGGGACGCCGCCGATGCGGCGGCGCCCTCGACGTAGGAGTGGCCGTAGGCGGCGAGCCTCAACACAGGTCCATCGTCGACAGGCGAGACGCGATCTGCGGGATGCCGCGGGGGCCGAGACCTGCTGCCCAACCCGTTCGGTCGCTTCCAAGACTCCATCAGGGGAAGCATACTGACACCCGGCCGCGGCCCGTGGGAGACACAAAACTAGGCGTGTGCCACCTCCGGGTTCGCCGCGATCGGGTCAACCTGGTTAGGGTCGGATGGCACGCAGGTACGCCGTGGCGAGTGTCTTGCGGCCGGGCATGCCGGAGGCCAGGACAGCGCGCACATGCTCTTCGAACCGGTCGCGCTCCTGACTGGTGAGCGCTTGCGCCAGCGCCTCCTCGAAGGTGGGCGCCAGCGGGTTGGGGGCGGTCTTCTTCAGCACATCCCAGTCGGTGCTCGGCAGCGGTTCGGCTACCTCGATCTCGGCCCGGTAGTCCAACTCCAGCGCGGTGAAGCCAGCCGCTTGGGCCCAGCGCAGCAGATCGCGTTCGTCGAAGTTGAGCATCGAGTCCTGCTCGGTGCCGACGCTGAGGTAGGCGCGGCGTAGCTTCGCGGCCAGGTCGGCAACCGCAGCAACATCCAGCCCGAACAGACAGTCGCCCTCCTCCATGACCGTGAACCTGTTGATCGGCTCGAAGATGGACAATCGGCCGCCCGGTCGCAGGATGCGGAAGAACTCGGCGAACGCGGCCTGCTTGCGCTGCACGTAAATCAGCACTGACCGGGTCGTCACGACGTCGACCGACCGGTCGGCGACCCCCCGCAGGTCGTCCGCGCCGACCTGCACGAACCGGCAGCGCTCCAGCAGCCCGTCGGCGTCCGCTCGGCGCCGGCATTCGGCGAGCAGTTCAGCGGAGATGTCGCTGAAGATGACCTGCCCGCCGGGTCCCACCCGCTCCAGCGCGGCGAAGCCGATCAGCCCGTCCCCGGTCCCCACGTCCAGCAGCACATCCCCGTCGGTGACGGCGGCGCGGTCGAGCACCCCGGCGCGGTACACCGCCATCTGTGACGCCCCACGTTGCCGTACCCGGACATCACCGGCGTCTCGACGCTGCAACACCCATCGTGCCCACCGATCCTGGTTCGTGGTCACTGCCTCACCGTAGCCGCGGCGGCTGTGGTCCACCCGCGACGCTCGCCCGGCACCGGCCCGGCGAGGTCCTCTCATCGGCAAGAGCGGACTGCTTCAGGCTGGCGGACTGGTATCCCACGGAGCGTGATCATCTCGCCCCCCGGAAGGATCCAAGCCTCACCGTGATCAGCGGCAGATCCGGGCGCTTGGCCCCGATAGCGGCTCCGTCGGACATATGTCGTCGGCGCACGAACCTGTGAGGTCGGTGCAACTCTGGAGCGTCGTAGATGGACGTCGGCGGCCTCGGCGTGATCCCGCGTCTCAAGAGTCCCCCGCACCTCGTTGGCCGCCGGATGATCCGGGTAGGAGTTACCACGTGATCGATTGGTTGGCGACGCCGGTGGTGGCGTTCCTCGTGGTGGCGGCGACCGTGGCGGGGATCGTCGGCACCGCCGGTGGGATGACCTCGCTGGTGTCGTTCCCGGCTCTGCTCGTGCTCGGTGTCCCTCCGTTGGAGGCGAATATCGCGAGCCTTATGG
>WHSM01000568.1 GCA_009380105.1 Micromonosporaceae bacterium | reverse complement strand
GATGACGTGGAGAACGAGCGGGACATCCGGTGCGTCGCGGCGCCCCTCTTCGACCACACCCGGCGCCCGGTCGCGGCGGTCAGCGTCGCCGGCCCGGACTTCCGGCTGACCGCCGCCAGAGTTCCGGAGCTGGCCGAGGCGGTGGCGGACGCGGCGGCGGAGATCTCCGCCGGCCTCGGCGCGCCGGCGGCGCCAGCCGGGCTCGGTGCGCCAGCAGGGCTCAGCGCGCCGACGGCGCCAGCAGGGCTCCGTGCGCCGACGGCATCAGCGCGCCCTGGCGCCGGGGTGCCGGGAGGTGCGCCGTGACCAGCGACGCGGACCGGTTGACGCCCCCACGGCAGCTGCTGGACACCAGGCTGGTGGCGATCCTCCGTGCCCCGTCCGCCGCGCGGTTCCCGCAGGTCGCGGAGGCGCTCGCGGCGGCCGGCGTGACCTGCGTGGAGTTCACCCTCAACAGCGCGGGCTGCCTCGACGCGCTGCGGGCGGCGCGGCGGCGGCTGCCCGACACTGTGGCGCTGGGAGTCGGCACCGCACTCACGCCGGAGCAGGTGCGGCAGGCGCACGACGCGGGCGCCCAGTTCGTCGTCTCGCCCAACGTCGACGTCGACGTGATCGACTCCGCCGTCAGGCTCGGGCTGCCGTGCTTCCCGGGTGCGTTCACGGCGACCGAGGTGGTCGCCGCGTGGCGGGCCGGGGCGACGGCGGTCAAGATCTTTCCGGCCTCGGCGGTCGGCCCCAGCTACCTGAGTTACCTGCGTGGCCCGTTGCCCGATGTGCCGATGCTGCCGACTGGCGGGATCGGGATCGACGACGTCGCGGCATACCTGCGCGCCGGGGCGATCGGCGTGGGTCTCGGCGGCCCCCTCCTCGGGGACGCCCTGGCCGGCCACGGCGACCTGCCGGGCGGCGATCTCGCGGCGCTGGCCGCCCGCGCCGAGCGGGCCATGGCGGCGGCGCGCGTGGAGCGGTCGTGACCGCGGCGCGCGGGGAGCGGTCGTGACGGAGCATCGGCCGCGGTCCGGTGGCCTGGTGACGCTCGGCGAGACCATGGGCCTGCTCGCCGCGGAGCAACCCGGCCCGCTGTCAGCGGCGCGGTCGATGCGGCTCGGCGTCGCAGGCTCCGAGTCCAACGTCGCGATCGGGGCGCGCCGCCTCGGCTGCCCCGCCACGTGGATCGGCCGGGTCGGCGACGACGCCGTCGGGGACATGGTGCTGCGGGAGCTACGCGCCGAGCAGGTGGTCTGCGCGGCGCCGCGCGACAGCGCCGCCACCGGCCTGATGCTCAAGCACCGCCGTACCGTCGACCTCACCCGGGTGAGTTACTACCGGGCCGGCAGCGCCGGATCCCGATTGCGCCCGGCGGACATCCCGCGCGACGCAGTGGCCGCCGCGAGCGTTCTGCACGTCACGGGCATCACCCTCGCCCTGGGGCCGGACCCGGCGGCGGCCGTGCGCGCGGCCGTGGACATCGCGCGCGAGGCCGGGGCGACCGTCTCGCTGGACGTCAACTACCGGGCCGCGTTGTGGGACCGTCCCAGCGCCGGCGCCGCGCTCCGGGAGCTCCTCGCCGCCGTCGACATCGTGTTCGCCAGCGTCGATGAGGCGCGCCTGATGGTCGCCGGTGACACGCCGCGCCAGCTCGCCGAGCGGCTCGCGGACGCGGGCCCGAGCCAGGCGGTGATCAAGCTCGGCGAGGCCGGCAGCCACGCCTTGATCGACGGGGTCGCGTACGACACTCCTGCGCTTCAGGTCGGCGTGGCTGATCCTGTCGGGGCCGGCGACGCGTTCGTGGCGGGCTACCTCGCCGATCTCGTCGCGGGCAGGCCGTCCGCGGAACGGCTCGCCACCGCGACCGCCGCGGCCGCGTTCACGGTCGCGACAGCGGGGGACTGGGAGGGCCTGCCGTTACGGGCGGAGCTGCCGCTGATCGAGCCGTCCGACAACGTGCTCCGCTGAGGGTCTCAGCCAAGCGGTGGTGCGGATTGGTGTCGGTGTGAGGTTTCTCGACTTAGAGCGACCGGCAATAGGGGTCACTTCAGGCGTCGAACGGTGGGCCGGGTGTCCCACCGGTAGAGGTTGCGGGCTCGCTGGATGAGGCGACGGACAGTGAGCAACGCGGCGGCCAGGTAGAGATAGAAGTCCACGATC
>WHSM01000229.1 GCA_009380105.1 Micromonosporaceae bacterium | reverse complement strand
TCGTCCGACGGGTGCGGCGTGCGGGCCAGCAGGTCGTGCGCCGCGACGATCAGGCCCGGCGTGCAGAACCCGCACTGCACCGCCCCGGCGTCCAGGAACGCGCGTTGCACCGGGTCCAGGGTCTCCCGCGAGCCGAGCCCTTCGACCGTGCGGACCTCGCGCCCCTCGGCCTGCCCGGCGGCGACCAGGCAGGAGCACACCGGCGTGTCGTCCAGGTACACCGTGCACGAGCCGCATTCGCCCTGCTCACAGGCGTTCTTGGCGCCGGGGAGGCCGAGCCGCTCCCGCAGCACGTACAGCAGGCTCTCGCCGGCCCAGACGTCGTCGGCGACCCGTGGCTCGCCGTTGACGGTCAGGTTCACGCGCATGCCGGCCACCCTCCTTCGCAGTGCTCCTGCCAGACCCAGGTCAGGGTCCGGCGTGCCATCACGGACAGGGCGTGCCGCCGGTAGTCGGCGGTGCCGCGCACGTCGTCGATCGGGGCGGCGGCGGACGCGACCAGCTCGCCGAAGCGGCGCGTCACGGCGTCCGACAGCCGCCGCCGGGAGCCCCAGGGCAGCTCGCCGGCCAGGAACTCCTCGGCCGCCGGCGCGCGGCGCGGCGTGGGCGCGGCGGAGCCGACGCCCGTGCCCACGGCGCACCGTGAGGGGTGCAGCGCGATCGCGAACGAGCACACCGCGATCACCATCGCGTTGCGGGTGCCGACCTTGGCGAACTGCTGCGGCCCGTCCGCCGGCGCGACCCGGAACGCCGTGATCAGCTCGTCCGGGGCGAGGGCGTTGCGCTTCACCCCGGTGAAGAACTCGGTGATCGGGATCTGCCGGGCGCCCCGGATCGAGGCGACCTCCACCACGGCATCGCTGGCGAGCAGCGGCGGGTGCGCGTCGCCGGCCGGCGAGGCCGAGCCGAGGTTGCCGCCGACGGTGCCGCGGTTGCGGATCTGGGGCGACCCCACGGTGCGCGAGGCCAGCGCCAGCCCTGGCAGGCGGCTGCCCAGTTCCCCGATGATCCGGCTGTACGGCACGCCAGCGCCGATCCGCAGCACGTCCCCGTCCGGGGCCCACTCGGCGAGCTCGGCTACCCCGGTGAGGTCCAGCAGCGCGGGTGGGCGGCGGCGGTCGAAGTTCAGCTCGACCAGCACGTCGGTGCCACCGGCGACCGGGACCGCGTCGGGGTGCTCGGCCTTCGCGGCGAGCGCGTCGGTGAGCGTCGCCGGGCGGAGGAAGTCCATCACAGGCCGCCCTCCGCCAGATCCCACGCGAGCGGGGCCGGCGGCGCGTCGTCACGGGTCACGGCGCCCTCGATCAGCCCGTACGGGCGGTCCGCGGCGTGGAACACCTCGCCCGGGTTGTCCAGCCCGTACGGCGACAGGTCGACCGGGAAGTGGTGCCGGTTCGGCAGCGATAGCCGCACCTCCGCGATCTCGGGGCGGCGCTCCAGCACCCGGCTGCCCATCGCGTAGAGGGTCTGCTGCAGCGAGAAGCTGTACGTGTCGGCGAACGCCTCGACCAGCGCGGTGCGGCTCCCGGCGTAGGACTCGGCCCAGTCCGAGTCGGGGCTGGCGTGGCGCCAACGGGCGGTGACCGCGGTGGCCAGGATCCGGTCCTTAGTCTCCGCGAGGGTGGTGTAGCGGTCCTTCGGGTAGCCCCAGAACTCCGAGTCGGTGGTGTTCATCAGCACCAGGTCGCGCAGCCCAGAGACCACGTGGGCGGCCTCGCCGTCGAACGTTGCCGTCGCCGTGCGGATCTCTCGGCCGCTGCGGGCGAAGGAGTGCGGCGCCGACCCGAGCCGCTCCCACGCGTGCTGGTCGATCCGCACCCGGGCGCGGTGGACGCTCGGCTGGGAGTCCACGAAGTGGCGCGCCAGCCGCAGCCCGAACTCCTCGATCTCGCCGACGCCGTCGCGGGCGAACGCGTACACGGTGTTCTTCTGGGTGTCGGTGGTGAGCACCTTGGCGTTGTCGCCGGCAGTGTGGGTGTCGGCCAGGTCGCCGGCCAGCGCGACACTGACAGTGAGGTCGGACAGCTCGTGCCGCTCCGCGTCGTCGCCACTGTCGCGGGTGACGCGCACCAGCCGGACCTCGGCCTTGCCGTACTGGTTGGCGCCGAGAACTACTGCCATCAGCTCCCCCTGTAAGTCGTGTACGAGTACGGGCTGAGCAGCAGCGGCACGTGGTGATGCTCAGCCGGGTCGGTGATCCGGAAGGCGACAACGACCTCCGGGTGGAACGCCTCGACGCCACGCTGCGCGAAGTAGTCGCCGGTGCCGAAGAGCAGCCGGTAGTCGCCTGCGGCGCCGGCGGACAGGCCCTTCAGGCGGCCGTCAGCGTCTGTCCGGCCTTCGTCGGCCGGGCTCCAGTCGCCGCCGTCGCGGCGCTCCAGACATACGGCCACGCCCGCGGCGGGGCGGCCGACGCTCGCGTCGAGCACGTGTGTGGACAAGCTCATGCCCCGCCTCGCTTCGCTCCGGCGCGGCATTTGGCACGACGACACTGCGTTGTTCGATTCGCTCGCTGACGCTCACTCATGCGCTCAGCACCTTCTCCAGTCGCAGGTAGACGATCTTGCGCAGCTCCTCGCGCACGACCTGCCGCTCTTCCGCCGGGTCGTGGTCCAGCCGGGCGGTCAGGTCGGCGAGGATCTCCTCGGCGGGGCGGCCCGCGGCGCAGATCAGGAACACATGGCCGAACCGCTGCTCGTACGCGACGTTGCCGGCGATGATCTGCTGCCGCACGTCCGCGTCGCCGGCCGCCGCGGCGGACTGCTCGGCGGCCGACCAGGAAGCCTCCCGGCCGTCGCCTGTGGCGCGCTCCCCGATCCGGGGGTGCGCGGCGAGGGCTTGGCTGACGTCTGCCCAGTCCAGGTCAGCCAGCGCCTTGTCGGCCGTTTCCCGCAACGCCTCTTCATGTGGGTACGGCCGCGCCTCCGCCACCGCCTCGGCGAACCGCTGCGCGGCGCAGCACGCGACGAGCTCCCGGCGCGCCTGATCGGCCGGCAACGCGTTGAACCGGTCCAGCCCGGGCATCCACGTACCTCCGCATAGTTCCGGATTGACTACGAGCCGTCATGTGTCCCCAAGCACGTTCCGGCGCTGCGACGTAGTAGACCCGGATTACGGGTGCGTGAACCAGCACGTGAAACTATGAAAGAAGAAGGCTTGAGGCCGGGTTTCTTCGTGCGTTCCTCCAAACGCACGCTGGCTACCCTGAGTGCCATCCGCAGGCGCCGTGACGTCAGAGCGCTCGACGCCTGCGCCCGCCGCCGCCCCTGGGGGTCCGTATGCGGTTGAGCACGCTGCTTGACATGCCAGACCTGCAGCTGCGGCTGCTGGTCGGCAAGGAGGAGGGGGCCGGGCGCGCGATCCGCTGGGTATACACCACCGACCTGCGCGATCCCCGCCGCTACCTCGCCGGCGGCGAGCTCGTGCTCACCGGGCTGGCCTGGCGGCACGCCGCGGCGGACTCCGAGGCGTTCGTGTCCGCGCTCGCCGAGGCGGGTGTCACCGGCCTCGCCGCCGGGTACGCGGGCACCGGATCCGACTCCGTGCCGGACGACCTGGTCGCGGCCTGCCGCCGGCACGGACTGCCGCTGATCGAAGTGCCCGAGGACGTGTCGTTCGCGACCATCACCGAACGTGTGCTGACCGCCATCACCGCGCCCGGCAGCCACGAGACCAGCGCCCTGCTGAGCCTGCACCGCCAACTCCACACCGGCCCCGGCGACGGCGCCGGGCTGGCCGGCATCTGCGACCTGATCGCCGGGAAGCTCGACGTCAGGTGCTGGGTGCTCTCACCGACCGGGAAAGTGGTCACCGGCAACGGCCCGCCGCCGCCCCGGGACCAGCGTCGCCGCCTGGCGCGCCGCGCCATGGTCACCGACCAGGCGATCAGCACGGTGACGCTGCGCGGCGGCCACACGTTCACCTTGCTGCCAGCGGCGCGGCGAACCCCGTACCGGGCTGTCGGGTGGTTCCTGGCCGTCGCCGATGACGCTGGCGCCTGGTTGGAGGACCTGCGCGAACTGGCGGCCGAGGCGGCGTCCCTGATCAGCCTGGAGCAGGGTCGCAAGGACGAGCAGGGCCGAATGCGCGGTGAGTTCGCCGAACGGCTGGTGCGCCTCGCGCTCACCGAGGACGCCAGCCACGCCGAGGTCGCCTCCCGCCTGGAGGTGGTCGGGTTCGCCGCCGAGGAGCCGCTCGCCGTCCTCTCCGCCACCGCCGCCGGCGGCGCGCCGGAGTTGCTGCGCGGCGTGCTGGCGGAGCTGCTCGATCCGCTCTGCGACCGGATGGCGATCGCGTTGCTGGGCGCCGAAGCGGTGGCGCTGGCGTCGGTCGACCTGGGGCACGTGACCGACGCCGTCGCGGCGATCCAGGACGGGGTCGCGGCGCTGGAACCCGGCCTCGGCGGCGTGCGCCTCGCGATCGGCGTGAGCGCGGCGGCCGCCTCCGGGCCGGTGCTGCGAGGCGCGATCGAGGAGGCCCGGTACGCGCGGCGACTCGCCGAACACCGCGCCGGCACCGGCAGCGTTGCCTCCAGCGACGAGCTCGCCTCGCACGCGGTGCTGCTGGCGACGGTCCCGGACGAGCTGCGGCGGTCGTTCCGGAAACGGCTGCTCGGACCCCTTCTGGAGTACGACGCGCGCCACCAGTCCGACCTGGCGCAGACGCTCGCGATGTTCCTGGACTGCTCCGGATCGTGGACCCGCTGCGCGGCGCGGATGCACGTGCACGTGAACACGCTGCGGTATCGGATCAGCCGGATCGAGCAACTCACCGGCCGCGACCTGAGCTCGTTCGCCGACCGGGTCGACCTCTACCTGGCCCTCAAACTCCGCTGACCCCGCCCCAACTGGGAGCCGCGTGGGGCCTGACAACGCCATCTGGCCCTGTCAGCCGGTGACGCCCCATACGGCGTCGAGAGGGACGATGGCGGTTCCATCGTCCGTGAGCCGTCCAGCCGGCACCCGGCAGAGCGCGACCCCAGCGGCCCACCTCTTGCCCGCGGACCGGCGGAGCCGTCGCAGCCCTGCGAGATCGTTGAGGTCCGGGCTCGACGTGAGCTTCACCTCGATGCCGATGACCCGCCCATCCGGGACCTCTACGACAAGGTCGACTTCGTGTGAGTCCTCGCGGAAGTGGAAGAGACGTGGCGTCGACTCGTGGACGCCCGCTTGGACCCGTAGATCGTTGGCCACCATGGTTTCGACGAGCGCCCCCGAGAACTGTGGATCCCGGGAGAGCGATTCCGGGTGGTCTCGTCCGGTGAGGGCCGCTGCGAGCCCGCTGTCGATGAGGTGCAGCTTGGGGGACTTGGTGACCTGCCCGGTCGCGTTGCCGGGGACCAGAGCGGGTAGACCCCACATCACGTGCAGGCCTGCCAGAAGGTCACGATAGGCGGCGACTGTGTGCCGGTTGATCTCCAGACGGTCGGCGGTCGGTCTGTCTTTGGGCGTGATCGAGGCCGTTGCCGAGGCGTAGAGACGTAGCATGCGGCGCAGGTTTTCGACGTTACGGACGCCACCCACTGCCGCCCCGTCCAGGACGACCGACGCGTTCACCCAGTCCAGAAGACCACGCCGTTGGCTGGCCGCTGAGTCCCGGTCGGTCACCAGGGGGAATCCGCCTCGCACGGCCTCCGCGAGCAGCTCGCCGCGACCGGCTCTGGATTCCGGGCGCCACCCACCGAGGAAGCCGACCCCCTCGGCGAGCAGTCGCGCGAGAAATGTCGGCTCCGGCCGGTCATTGCGCTCGTCGACGGTGAGCGTGCCCATCGTGACGTCGGTGAGGCGACCGCCCAGCGACTCGGCGGCGCCTGCGACAGCCTTGATCGACACCGAGCCACTCAGCAACCACCTGCCCGGCGCACGGTGACCACGAGACAGGTCGAGTTTGACGACATCCAGCGTCACGGGCACGCGCTGGTACTCGTCGATGAGCACCGGGGGCGCCAGGCCGGACAAGTACCCCGCCGGATCGGCCGCAACCGCAGCCCGCTCATCTGGATCGTCGAGCCGCACGACAGTGCCGCCACGCCGCTCCGTCTCGGCGACACATGTCGTCGTCTTCCCCACCGCTCGCGGACCAGTCACGCGCACAACCGGCGCCTCGTCGAGACGATCAGACAAGATCCGCTCAACCGCGCGCCGATGCAAAGTAGCCACAATATGGCCAATGTACTAACCACTTTATGGTTGGTCCAGTGGCCACTATAGGACGGTGGGCGTGCCGCAGGGCGCGAGAGGCACGGTGCCACGGTCCCGCCTGACGGCGCGGCGGTGTGGACGCCTCCGGACGATAGCTCGCGTGGTGGTTCAGTGTGGACACTGTCGGACGGCGGCTTGCGGCACAATGGTCGGGTTCGGTGAGGGGCGGGGAGGTCATCGCCGGTGGACGTTGTCGGGGTGCATGGCATCGGATATCAGCGACGGAAACCCGCGCAGGTGTTGAGCCGTTGGCATGTGGCACTCGTGAAGGGCATGACGGCGTGCGCCCATGGCGCGTCGCCCGCGATCGACTTCCAGGTCGCGTGCTACGGCTCGTTGTTCCTGGGGTCAGGCCGCGCGGACGCGGTCAAGGGCCCGCTGGACGTGGCGCACGCGCCGGTGGGGGCGGACGAGGCCGAGTTTCTCGCGGAGGTGGCCGACGAGCAGGCCGCCGCTGACGACGCGACGATCGCGGAGTGGGAGCACCACTGGAAGGGGGCGCCGCCGGTGCCGTCGCCGTTGCGGCCGTTGGTGTGGGTGCTGGCCCGGCGCGTTGACGTGGAGTGGGCGATCAGGGCCGTGCCGGTGGTGCGCCAGGTGTGGCGCTATCTGAGCGACGACGCGCTGGCCGAGCGGGTGCGGGCTGTCGTCACGGAGACCATGGGCGGAAGTTGCCGGGCTGTGGTGGCGCATTCGCTGGGGTCGATGGTGGCGTACGAGACGCTCGCGCTCGGCGAGACCGCCTGGCCGGGCACGTT
>WHSM01000449.1 GCA_009380105.1 Micromonosporaceae bacterium | reverse complement strand
TGTGGCCGGTCAGTGGTTGGCGGTGGGGGCGGCCGGTGCTCAGGTCCCAGATTCGGATGGCGCCGTCGCTGCCGCCGGTGACGGCGACGGGTCTGCCGTCGAGGTGGGCGATCGCCACGGCGTTCACCGAACCGGTGTGGCCGGTCAGTGGTTGGCGGTGGGGGCGGCCGGTGCTCAGGTCCCAGATTCGGATGGCGCCGTCGCTGCCGCCGGTGACGGCGACGGGTCTGCCGTCGAGGTGGGCGATCGCCACGGCGTTCACCCAGCCGGTGTGGCCGGTCAGTGGTTGGCGGTGGGGGCGGCCGGTGCTCAGGTCCCAGATTCGGATGGCGCCGCCGTCGCTGCCGGTGACGGCGACGGGTCTGCCGTCGAGGTGGGCGATCGCCACCGCCCGCACCAAGCCCTCGTGGCCGGTCAGCGTTTCGCTGGCGGCCGGCCATCCGGCGAGGTGAGTGTGCCATCCTCCGGTGGCCGTGGCGGGAAGGGGCGAGTCCCGTCCGAGGGCACGGTAGGTGAAGTCGAGGGTGGCGGCGTTGGCAGCCGGGTCTGCCATGTCCCATTGGTGTGCGGTGCGGCGCCACACGGCGATGAGGTCGCGGGTGGCGGCGTCATCATTGGCGTGCGGCAGGACGCCGCGTAGCCGGTCCGCGTCCAGGTAGGGCAGAAGCCGCGGATGCAGAACCTGGCGGTCGAGCGCGCCCGCGTCGGCGGCGTGTTCGACGAGGTGTCTGCGGACATACCCGTGGGGCGGCGCGGCCGGATCTCGGAGGGCCTGGTTGGCCTGGTCAAGCAGCGCGCGAGTGATGCGCGCGTGCACGACGGCCCGGTGGTGTGGGGCGCCTGCCGTTGCCGGAGGGCTGGGTGTGGTCATCGTGTCTCCTCGCCGGTGATGCCGGGGGACAGGAATGTCGCGGGGTCGCCTTGGAGGGCTTCGGTGAGCGCGTCATGAAAGAGGCGGTAGACGGTGACGCCGTCCTCGGTGTCGCGGGTCAGGTAGCCGGCGAGCGGTTGATCCAGCAGCCAGGCGATGTCGTCATGGCCGTAGCTCGTGCCGTCGCAGGCGACCGCAGTCGCGACGGCGGGCCAGATCTCCTGCCAGGGCATGCCCCGCCCCTTCGCGTAGGCGACCGCGCGGAGCAGCGCAAGCGCCCGTCGCCGCTCGGCTGGATCAGCGATGCCATGGAGCAGCTCCTCGCGCAGCAGCGCGGGGATGCCGGCGGCGGCGCCGGCGCGCCATGCCGGGTCATCGATCTGAGGCACGTCGAGGCGTGCGGCCAGGGAGCGACCCACGATGCGCGCCGCGAGGTAGGACGGGGCAACCGCCTCGGCGATCGCGGCGCCGACCCGTCCCGCCAACGCCGGATCGCGGCGGTATGGTGAGCCGCCGGTCGGGTCGGCGCGCAGCAGCGCCGTCACATACCCGGCGAGGTCGCGTTGGCTCCAGCACGGCGGGGCGTCGCACGCGACCACCTCCGCCCCGAGGACGGCGGCCACGGTGTCGGCCAGGCCATGGCTGCCGTCTGAGGGCGCCGTTGTCATCCCGCTCCCGGTCCCCGGCGAGCGCACCCCGACGATCAGGCGCGGCCCTCGATCGAGCCGCGAGAGCAGCGTCCGGAGCAGGCCCAACGGATCCTGGGCCTCGTCGAGGGCGTCCACCACGATGGTGGTGGCGCGGTGAGCGAGCACGGCGTTGACCGCCGCGAGCCTGGTCTCGAACAGGTCAGGCACGTGGGTGCGGTGTTGGCCGGCCCGGCGTTCCGGCGGCTCCGGGGAGCGTTCCGGCGGCTCCGGGGAGCCGAGCGCGGCGTGGATCTGGTCAAGCACCTCCGCCGCGGTCTTGCCGGTGGCGTGGACGGCGACGTCGACGCTGCCGATGACCGGGATGGCCCCGTCAGGCGTGGCGCCGATCTCGGCCGCCAGCTCCGCGGCGTACCGCTCCCGGAATCGGGCGTCGGCCAGGGTGACCAGGCGGGAGAGGAGGGCGGACTTGCCGCAGCCGGCCACCCCGGTGACCACCAGCGCGCCGGGCGGCCCGTGCGCGAACCCCGTCAGCCTGCGCATGGCCTCGCGGCGGCCGGTGAACAGCCAACCCTTCTCCTCCGCGGTGGCCACGCCGCGGGCCTTGGGCCCCCAGTGCGTCTCCAGGTCCTGTTCCCGCAGCGCCAGATCCCGCACGTTGGGTTTGGTGGGCACCGGCGGGTTGACCTCTGCCCGGTGGCCGGGATTGGGCAGACAGGGCGACGGCTCCACGCACACCGGACAGCCGAAGAATGCCTGCCCGGTCAGCGCGCGCTCCAGGTGGTTGCGCAGATCGGCGGGCTTCAGGTGAGGCTGTTCGCCGTACACCCCCTTTCCCGCGTCGGCCAGGAACGCCCGCAATGACTCGGTGAGCGCACGGGCGTGGGCCGGCCGTTGCGGCGCGGCGCTGAACAGCACTGTCGCGGTGGCCGGCAGCCCGCGATCCCGTTTGAGGGTCGATGCCAGCCATCCCGGCATGGCAGAGGTCCACGATCACCAGCAGGTGCTCGACCTCGGCCTCGTGCAGCCACGCGATGAGACTCTGCGTCTCCATCGCCGTGCTGGCGAGCTTCCCCGGTTCGGTGTCGCGCAACACCAGCCAATGCCGGCCGTCGGCGGGCTCCCCGTGCCCGGTCAGGTACAGAACCACGACATCGTCCGGGCCGAACTCCCCGCCACGTCCCGGCGAACGCAGCACCTGCCTGATCTCATCCTCTGACGGGCTCTCGGTCAGGTGCGCGGCCGGCTCCTGGAACGTCCGATCAGCCAGTCCCGGGTCGCACAGCCACTCCCGCAGCACCGCCACCTCGTCCGGCGTGGCCAGCAGGTCGTCGAAGTTGTCGAACTTGTCGGTGGCGATGGCGACGAACCGCCGCCGCAACCGGTCGCCGGCCGAACTCAACCCACCCCACCTCCCTCCGGCGGCGGGCCACCGACCGCGGCGAGCACCGCGCTCCCCGTTGCCGGCTTGGCCAGGTACCGGCGCACGGAGTGCGGGTTGAGCCCGTTGTCGACCCGATGATCCTTCGCCGCCGGGTAGTCGCCGTTCAGGCCGCCGGCGCCCACCACCGGATCGGACGGATCGAACATATTCACCCAGGTGCTCGCCGGTTGAGCCACGCCGACCCGCAGCCGGGACGACACCGCTTTCAGACTCAGCGGCGACCCCAGCGTCACCAACGTGCCCGGCCAGGCGGTCTCGCCGAGCGCGAGCGTCTCGTACGCCACCATCGACCCCAGCGAATGCGCCACCACAGCCCGGCAACTTCCGCCCATGGTCTCCGTGACGACAGCCCGCACCCGCTCGGCCAGCGCGTCG
>WHSM01000157.1 GCA_009380105.1 Micromonosporaceae bacterium | reverse complement strand
GACGAGATGATTGTGAATCCACACGTCTACGGAAAGATCGCCGCGCACGCTCCTGCACTACGCCTGCGTCGCCTGCACGCCGGTGATCTCTTCACGGTGTACGAGGACAGCTTCGCCACCGTGTGGGACGACGCGAAACCAGCCGCGTGGTAGGGAGGACGCATGCCTAAGCGGGACTACCTGGACGATCCGAACGCTCCAGCGCCGAACAGCCTCGTCGTCGCGGTCGGCGCCGTGGTCCGTAACGCCGACGGTGCGATCCTGCTGATCAAGCGCGGCGACAACGGCCTGTGGGCGCTACCTGGCGGCGCGCAGGACTTGGGTGAATCCACCACCGACGCCGTCGTGCGCGAAGTCAGGGAAGAGACCGGGCTACAGGGTCGGGTTGCCGGACTGGTCGGCATCTACTCCAATCCAGGTCACGTCATCGCCTACGACGATGGTGAGGTCAGGCAGGAGTTCTCCGTTGTCTTCAGGGTCGATGCAATGGGCGGGGAGGTCCGGCCCAGCACAGAGTCCGTCAACGTCGAATGGGTCACCCCCGACCGAGTGCCTGATCTCGACATCCATCCGTCGATGCGGCTGAGAATCGAACACGGTCTGGCCGACTTGCCCACCCCTTACCTCTGTTAGGTCCCGGCGCGCCGCTGTCGTACCCGAGAAAGATCTTCAGCGGAAGACGACTGTGCGGTTGCCGTTGAGCAGCACACGGTGCTCGGCGTGCCACTTCACGGCGCGGGCCAGCACCAGGCACTCCACGTCGCGCCCGGCCGCGACGAATTGCTCCGGCCCGAGGTTGTGGTCGACCCGGATCACGTCCTGCTCGATCACCGGGCCTTCGTCCAGCTCGGGGGTGATGTAGTGGGCGGTCGCGCCGACCAGCTTGACTCCGCGCTCGTGCGCCTGGTGGTACGGCTTCGCGCCCTTGAAGCTCGGCAGGAACGAGTGGTGGATGTTGATCGCGCGGCCCTCAAGCTGCTTGCAGAGGTCGTCGGAGAGGATCTGCATGTAGCGGGCGAGCACCACGAGCTCGATGTCGAGATCCCGCACGAGTTGCAGCAGTAGTGCCTCCGCGTCGGCCTTGGTCTCGGGCGTCACCGGCACGTGGTGGTACGGGATGTCGTATCGGGCGGCGAAGTCCGTGGCGTCGGGATGGTTGGAGACGATCCCGGCCACGTCGATGGGCAGGGCGCCGGAGTGCCAGCGGAACAGCAGGTCGTTGAGGCAGTGCCCGAGCTTCGAGACCATGATCAGGGTGCGGACCCGCGAGGTCTCCGCCACCAGCCGCCAGCTCATGTGGAACGACTCGGCCACCCAGGAGAACCCGTGCCTGAGTTCGTCGAGAGTCACATCGGGATCCAGGGTCTCGAACTGCACCCGCATGAAGAACCGCCGCTCCGGACGGTCGTCGAACTGCTGGCTGGCCAGGATGTTGCCCGAGTGCTGCACCAGGAAGCTGGACACCGCGTACACGATGCCGGGTTTGTCAGGACACACGATGGTGAGCACACACTCCACGACGCCTCCTTGCGAGCAGTCGTTGCGTATATCACAACACAATGACCTATACGCAACAGAATGCGACGTGGGGACAGGCGTCGTCAAGAGCTGTCCGGCCGACCGGGAGTGCATTACTGTTTCGTCATGAGCAACAGCAGGCCGGACGCCTCGCCGGTGCAGTCGGTGGACCGCGCAGTGACGATCCTGGAGATCCTGGCGCGCCGGGGTGAGGTGGGCGTCACCGAGCTCGCCAACGAGATCGGCGTGCACAAGTCCACCGCGTTCCGGCTGGCGGCGACCCTGGAGGCGCGCGGACTCGTCGAGCAGAACACCGAGCGTGGCAAGTACCGCCTCGGAGTCGGGATCGTGCGCCTGGCCGGCGCGACGGCGGCGCGGCTCGACGTGGTGCAGGAGAGCCGGCTGGTGTGCCGGCGGCTGGCGACGGAGACCGGCGAGACGGTCAACATCGTGATGCTCTCCGACGGAGCCGCGCTGTACGTGGACCAGGTGGCGGGGTCGTCGGCGCTGCAGCCTCACAACTGGGTGGGCCGCCGGCTGCCGTTGCACGCCACGTCCAACGGCAAGGTGCTGCTGGCCTTCCGCCGGGAGGGCGAGTCGCTGTCGGAGCTGCTGGAGACGCCGCTCAAGCGCTTCACCGACCGGACCATCACGACGACCCGGGCGCTGAAGGCCGAGCTGGACACGGTGCGCCGGCAGGGGTACGCGGCAGCGGTCGACGAGTTCGAGGTGGGGCTCACCGCCGTCGGCGCGCCGGTGCGCAACGCCGACGGCGAGTGCGTCGCCTCGCTGAGCGCTTCCGGCCCCAGCTTCCGGCTGACCGCGGAGCGGGTCGAGGAGATCGCGAAGGCGGTGGTCGCCGCGGCCGACGAGGTCTCCGGCCGCCTCGGCTGGCCGGGCCAGCCCAGAGATCTTGGAAACTAACTGTTCAAATCTGACACTTCGTTTCCAAGATCCACGCTGGAGGTCGCGGCCGGCGTGGTGACCGCTGATGTGTTCCGGCCTTGACAGGTCTGCCTGCGACCTTGAAAACTGTTGCGTATATCCCATTGAGTTGCGTACAGAGCAACGAAGGGAGTCGCTCGTGGCAGGCCCACGCGTCGTGATCATCGGAGCAGGAGTGGTGGGCGCCGCGCTCGCGGACGAGTTGTCGGCGCGGGGCTGGACGGATGTCACGGTCCTCGACCAGGGCCCGCTCTTCGCGACCGGCGGCTCCAGCTCCCACGCGCCCGGGCTGGTGTTCCAGTGCAACGGCTCGAAGACCATGACCGAGCTGGCCACGTACACAGTGGAGAAGCTCACCGCGCTCGACAGGGAAACTGGCAGGGCCGGCGAGTCCGTTTTTCTCCAGGTCGGCGGTCTGGAGGTCGCGACTGCCGACGAGCGGCTCGCCGAGCTGCACCGCAGGCACGGCTGGCTCGCCTCGTGGGGGGTCGAGTCCCGCGTGGTCTCCGCCGAGGAGTGCGTCAAGCTGCACTCGCTGCTCGACCCCGACCTGGTGCTCGGCGGCCTGCACACCCCGACCGACGGGCTGGCCGCGTCGGTCAGGGCAGTGACCGCGCAGGCGCGCGCGGCGCAGCGTCGCGGGGTGCGGTTCCTGCCGTACCACGAGGTGCTCGACGTCAAAACCACCGGCGACCGGGTCAGCGGCGTCGTCACCAACCTCCGGCACTTCCTCGCTGACATCGTGATCTGCTGCGCCGGGATCTGGGGCCCGAAGGTGGCGCGGATGGTCGGCGCCCAACTGCCGCTCACGCCACTCGCGCACCAGCTGGCCTGGACCACGCCGGTGCCGGAGCTGGCCGGCCAGACCGCCGACGCGGTGCGGCCGATCATCCGGCACCAGGGCAGCGACCTGTACTACCGGGAGCGGCGCGACACCCTCGGCATCGGCTACTACGGGCACCGCCCGCTGCCGATCACGGCCGAGGAGATCCTGCGGTACGACGAGGCCGACGTGATGCCGTCGGTGCTGGAGTTCACGCCCGAGGACTTCGCCCCGGCCTGGGAAGAGTCCCGGAGGCTGTTCCCCGGCCTGGCCGAAACCGAGATCGCCGAAGGTATGAACGGGCTGTTCTCGTTCACCACCGACAACATGCCGCTGCTCGGGGAGTCCCGCGACGTGCGCGGCTTCTGGTTCGCCGAGGCGGTCTGGGTCACCCACTCCGCGGGCGTGGGCCGGGTGATGGCCGAATGGCTGACGGACGGAGCGCCGTCCGTGGCCCTGCACGAGTGCGACCTGAACCGCTTCGAGCCGCACCAACTGGCGCCGGACTATGTGGAAGCTCGGGGTTGCCAGAACTACATCGAGGTGTACGACGTCATCCATCCGCTGCAGCCGATGGAGGCCCCCCGGCCGCTGCGCACCACCCCCTTCTATCCGCGGCAGCAGGAGCAGGGAGCCTTCTTCCTGGAGGCGAGCGGTTGGGAACGCCCGCACTGGCACGAGGCCAACGCGCCCTTGGTCGACGGCCGCGACATCCCGACCCCGAACGACTGGGCCGCCCGCTACTGGTCGCCGATCGTCGGCGCCGAGGCGCAGGTGACCCGGGAGCGGGTCGCCCTGTACGACATGAGCGCCCTGAAGCGGATCGAGGTGACCGGGTGCGGCGCGCTCGACTTCCTGCAGCACCTCGCCACCGGGAAGATCGACAAGTCGGTCGGCTCGGTGACGTACTGCCTGCTGCTCGACCACCGGGGCGGCATCCGCAGCGACATCACGGTCGCCCGGCTCGGGCCGGACCGGTTCCAGCTCGGGATCAACGGCAACCTGGACCTGGACTGGTTCCAGCGCAGGTTGCCCGAGGACGGCTCGGTGGTGATTCGCGACATCACCGCGAGCACCTGCTGCATCGGCGTGTGGGGCCCCCAGGCCCGAGACGTGGTGGCGCCGCTGAGCCCCGGCGACTTCTCCCCGCAGGGCTTCCGGTACTTCCGCGCCAAAGAGACGTTCGTCGGCATGGTCCCGGTCACGGCGCTGCGACTGTCGTACGTGGGCGAGTTGGGCTGGGAGCTGTACACCACCGCCGACATGGGGCTGAAGCTGTGGGACACGCTCTGGGAGGCCGGCCGGGAGCACGGGATCATCGCGGCGGGCCGGGGCGCGTTCACCAGCCTGCGCCTGGAGAAGGGATACCGGCTGTTCGGCACGGACATGACGTGGGAGCACGATCCGCACTCCGCCGGGCTGGGCTTCGCGGTGCGCATGGACAAGGGCGACTTCGCCGGCCGCGCCGCGCTCGCCGAGCGGGGCCCTGAGAGCGCAAAGCGCACGCTGTGCTGCCTCACGATCGACGACCCGGCCGACGTGGTGATGGGCAAGGAGCCGGTGTACGACGGAGACCGCCGCGTCGGTTACGTCACCAGCGCCGGCTACGGCCACACCATCGGCAAGGGCATCGCGTACGCGTGGTTGCCGGCGGAGCTGAGCGCGGTCGGCACGGGAGTGCACATCGGGTACTTCGACCAGCGGATCCCGGCCCAGGTGGCGGACGAGCCGCTGTTCGACCCCGGCATGAAGCGGTTGCGGAGCTGAGCCGACATGAGCGAGCGGAGCGAGCGAACCGTCCGGCGCAGCGACGAGACCCCCGAGCACCCGGACTTCCTCTGGCGCGACCCGGAGCCGCGCCGGCACTACGACGTCGTGATCGTCGGCGCCGGCGGGCACGGGCTGGCGACCGCGTACTACCTGGCGAAGAACCACGGGATCACCGACGTCGCGGTGCTGGAGCGGGGCTGGCTGGCGGGCGGCAACATGGCGCGCAACACCACGATCATCCGCTCCAACTACCTGTGGGACGAGAGCGCGGCGATCTACGAGCACGCGCTGAAGCTCTGGGAGGGACTGGAGGACGACCTCGGCTACCCGATCCGGTTCAGCCAGCGCGGGGTGCTGAACCTGGCGCACAACCTGGGCGATGTCCGGGAGGGCAGGCGGCGGGTCAACGCGAACCGGCTCAACGGCGTGGACGCCGAGTGGCTGACGCCGGACGAGGTCAAGAAGGTGTGCCCGATCCTCAACACGTCGCCCGACGTGCGGTATCCGGTGCTCGGCGCCACATTCCAGCCCCGCGCCGGGATCGCCAAGCACGACTACGTGGCCTGGGGCTTCGCGCGTGGGGCGTACCAGCGCGGTGTGGATCTGATCCAGAACTGCGAGGTCCACGGGTTCCGGCGCGACGGTGAGCGGGTGGTCGGGGTGGAGACCAGCCGCGGGTTCATCGGCGCCGGCGCCGTGGCGCTGTCGGCGGCGGGGCACACCTCGGTGCTCGCGGAGCAGCTGGGCTTCCGGCTGCCGCTGCAGAGCCACCCGTTGCAGGCCCTGGTCTCCGAGCTGCTGGAGCAGGTGCTCGACACAGTGGTGATGTCCAATTCGGTGCACGTGTACGTCAGCCAGGCGCACAAGGGCGAGCTGGTGCTGGGCGCCGGGATCGACGCGTACAACGGCTACGGGCAGCGCGGCTCGTTCCACGTGATCGAGCAGCAGATGGCGGCGGCGGTGGAGCTGTTCCCGATCTTCTCGCGGGCGCACGTGCTGCGCACCTGGGGCGGGATCGTCGACGTCTCGCCGGACGCGTCCCCGATCATCGGCCGCGCCCCGGTCGACGGCGTCTACGTCAACTGCGGCTGGGGCACTGGCGGCTTCAAGGCCACACCCGGCGTCGGCTGGGTGTACGCCGACACCATCGCCCACGGCCGGCCGCACCCGCTGGCGGAGCCGTTCGCGCTGGAGCGGTTCGTCACCGGCGCGCTGATCGACGAGCACGGCGCCGCGGCCGTGGCGCACTGAGGGGGCCGGGATGCTGCGGATCGACTGCCCCTGGTGCGGGCCCCGGGACGAGACCGAGTTCCGGTACGGCGGCCAGGCGGATGTGTTCTACCCGGAGGATCCGTCCTCGTTGGACGACGCGGCGTGGGCCGAATACGTCTTCGTGCGGGGCAACCCGAAGGGCTGGTTCGCCGAGCGCTGGGTGCACGTCGCGGGCTGCCGCCGCTGGTTCAACACAGAGCGGCACACCGTCACGTACGAGTTCCGGGAGGCGGCCCCGTGAGGTTTGTCTTCGATGGTCGCGAGCACATCGCGGAGCCCGGCGACACGCTCGCCGCAGCGCTGCTCCGCAACGGGGTGCGGATCGTCGCGACGAGCCTGTACGCCGGGCGTCCGCGCGGGGTCTTCGGGATCGGCGCCGAGGAGCCGAACGCGTACGTGCACGTCGACTCCGGGGGCGGCGAGACCATGCTCCGCGCCACCCAGGTCGAGGTCTACGACGGGCTGCGGGCGCGGTCGCTCGCCGGCAAGGGCGATCTCGGGACCGAGCCCGACACCGCCCGGTACGACAAGACCCATGCTCACTGCGACGTGCTGGTGGTCGGGGCCGGGCCGGCGGGGCTCGCGGCGGCGTTGGCCGCCGGCGCCAGCGGCGCCCGGGTGATCCTGGCCGACGAGCAGCCGGCGCTGGGCGGCGGGCTGCTCGGCGCGCGAGCGCTGCTCGATGGGGCGCCCGCGGCCGACTGGCTGGCGGCCGCCGCCGCGCGGCTCGCCGCGATGCCCGAGGTGCGCGTGCTGCCCCGGACCACTGTGACCGGCTACCACGACCACAACTACCTGACCGCGGTCGAGCGCCGCGCCGACTGCCTGGCCGACCCGCCGCCCCACATGGCGCGGCAGCGGCTCTGGCACATCCGCGCCCGCCAGGTCGTGCTCGCTGCCGGCGCCCACGAGCGGCCGATCGCGTTCGCCGACAACGACCGTCCCGGCGTGATGCTCGCCGGCGCCGCCGCGTCGTACGCGTGGCGGCACGGCGTGCTCCCCGGTCGCCGCGCCGTTGTCTTCGGCGCGCACGACGGCGCGCTCGTCGCGGCGCGCGACCTGGCGGACGCGGGTGTCGAGGTGGCGGCCCTGGCCGACGTTCGTGACGGCAGCGTCGTGGTCGGGACCGAGGCCGACGCGGACGGCGTGCTCACCGCCGCGCTGATCGCCCCGCTGGGCGCCGACGGGCGCCCGGCCGGCGCCCCGGAGCGCGTCGGGTGCGACCTGCTGGCCGTCTCCGGTGGCTGGGACCCGGCCGTGCATCTGTGCAGCCAGTCCGGGGGCAGGCTGGCCTGGTCGGATGAGGTCGCGGCGTTCGTCCCGGCGACGTCGGCGCAGCAGGAGCGCAGCGTCGGAGCGGCGCGCGGCACGTTCGACCTCGCGGCCGCGCTCGCCGAAGGCTCTGACGCGGGCGCACAAGCGGCCGAAGCAACCGGCTTTCAAGGGTCCGGCGCAGAGCTGCCGACGGTCGAATCCGTGCCGATGGATCGGCAGTCCCCGGCAGACGAGCGGCCGTTCGGGGCCGGACGCGCACTCGCGGGCCGCCCGCCGGCGGCGTTCTTCTGCGTCGAGCCGGCCGACGAGGCGGCGGCGGGTCGGGTGTTCGTGGATCTGCAACGCGACGCGACCCTGCGCGACCTGCGCCGGGCAGTCGGCGCGGGGATGACCTCCAGTGAGCATGTCAAGCGCTACACCACGATCGGCACCGCCGCGGACCAGGGCAGGACTTCCGGGGTGCTCGCTGTCGGGCTGCTCGCCAATGTGCTGGGCCGGTCGATGACCGATGTGGGGACGACGACCTATCGGCCCCCGTACACCCCGATGTCTTTCGCTCTCCTCGCCGGCCGCGACCGCGGGCGGCTCGCGGACCCGGAGCGGATCACGGCCCTGCACGCCTGGCACGAAGCGCGGGGCGCGCCGTTCGAGGACGTCGGTCAGTGGAAACGGCCCTGGTACTTCCCGCAGCCGGGCGAGACTGGGCAGCCCCAAGACACCATGGAGCAGGCGGTGCTGCGGGAGTGCCGCGCCGCCCGGGAGGACGTCGCGGCGATGGACGCCTCCACGCTCGGCAAGATCGAGCTGCAGGGCGCCGACGTCGGCGAGTTCCTGGACCGGATCTACACCGGCGTGTTCTCTGCCCTGAAGGTCGGGCGCTGCAAGTACGGCGTCATGTGCGCCGCCGACGGCATGGTGCTCGACGACGGCACCGTGTCGCGGCTGTCCGAGGGCCGCTGGCTGATGACCACCACCACCGGCAACGCCGGGGTCGTGCTCGACTGGCTGGAGGAGTGGCTGCAGACCGAGTGGCCGTCGTTGGACGTGCGCTGCACTTCGGTGACTGAGCAGTGGGCCACGGTGGCGCTGGTCGGCCCCCGGTCCCGGGAGGTGCTCGCCGGGCTCGCTCCCGACCTGGACGTGTCGAACGAGAGCTTCCGGTTCATGGATTTCCGGGAGGCGGAGGTGGCCGGGCTGCCGGCCCGGGTGTTCCGGATCAGCTTCTCCGGCGAGCTGGCGTACGAGATCAACACCCCTTCCTGGTACGGCCTGGCGCTGTGGCAGGCCGTGATGGCGGCCGGCGTCACGCCCTACGGCACCGAGACGATGCACGTGCTGCGCGCCGAGAAGGGCTTCGTCATCGTCGGACAGGAGACCGACGGCACTGTCACCCCGCAGGACCTCGGCATGGGCTGGGCCGTGTCGAAGAAGAAGCCCGACTTCGTCGGCAAGCGCTCCCACCAGCGGGCCGACACCGCCCGCGCGGGCCGCAAGCAGTTGGTCGGGTTGCTGCCGGACGACGCCCGCACGGTGCTCGCCGAAGGGGCTCAACTGGTGACCGGGCCGCCCCCGACGCCGCCGACGCCGACGCATGGGCACGTCACGTCCAGTTACCGGTCCGCGGCGTTGGAGCGCCCGTTCGCGCTGGCCATGGTGATCGACGGCGCCGCCCGCCACGGCGAGACCCTGTACGCCGTGGACGGCGACCAGGTCACTCCGGTCACCGTTGTCGAACCCGTCCGGTACGACAAGGAAGGGGCCCGCCGTGACGGCTGACTCATTGACGGCGCGGCGTCGCAG
>WHSM01000057.1 GCA_009380105.1 Micromonosporaceae bacterium | reverse complement strand
GGCCGGCAGCCGGGTCGACGACCCGGACCTGCTGGGTCGCCTGCGTGCGGAGCTGGACGCGTTCGAGTCGGCGGGCGGCCGGGCTGTGGCGATCAGCCAGGACAAGCTGGGCACGGACACAGTCGTGGTGGAGAACCGCGCAGGCGCCATGTCGCTGGCGGAGGCGCTTGCCGACCTCGGCCACCGCCGGTTCGCGGTGCTCGCCGGACCCCCCGACCTGCTGACCGCGCGCGATCGCCTCACCGGGTTCCGGGAGGGCCTGGAGCGGGCCGGCGCGCAGGTGCGGGCCGAGCACGTGGTCCACGGCGATTTCACCAGAGACGGCGGGTACGCCGCGATGGCCCGGCTCCTTGACCGACGCGACGACGTCACGTGCGTGTTCGCGGTCAACGATGTGATGGCCGTCGGCGCGATGGCCGTCATGCGCGACCGGGGCATGACGTTGCCGGAGGCGATGGCGATCGCGGGCTTCGACGACATCAGCACCCTGCGCGACGTGACCCCGTCGCTGACGACGGTGCGCCTGCCATTGGAGCGGCTCGGCTCAACGGCGGTCGAGCTGATGACCCAGCCGCTGGCCGAGACGCCCCGGGTGCGGCGGTTGAAGGGCGAGGTCGTGCTGCGCGCCAGCACCCCGCCGACGCGTTGAGCCGAGGCCGCGCCCGTCAGGCCCGCAGCCGCATCACCGTCGTTCGATTCACTTGCGGCGTGACGGCTCGGCGTCGGCGATGAGCTCTCCGAGAGTCGCCGACTCGGCGGCGAGCAGGTTCGGATCGTCGTCGGGCACGAACTCCAGCAGCGCGTCCATCGGCCGGCTGATCTCCGCCGCGACCGCGAACGCCCGTCGCCAGAGGTCCGGGCGGGCCGCCAGCGGCACGCGATGCGTGTCCGGCCACCAGGAGAACACGTGCATGGCGCACACCCGCTCCCGCAGCGCCGTCAGGCCGGCGATCGCCTGGTCGTCGCCGGCCCCGACCGGCGGCTGCCAGTACGTCGACACGTTGGGCTCGTCCACCGCGTCGAGCAGCGCGAGCGTCGACTCGACGGAGTCGGTGAGGGTGTTGCGGTGGAACTCGTACCCCAGCTCGACCCCAAGGTCGGCGGCCATCCGCGCCGCGGCCCGGGTCTGCGCGACCACAGCGCTCACGTCGTCCGAGCTGGCCTGGGCGGCGCCGAGCGCCCCGGCCCAGATCCGGATCCGCGGCGCCCCCAACGCGACCGCGGCGGTCAGGACTGGCGAGAACTCTTCGGAGCCGTGCGGACCGGCGCGGAAGTACGAGCCGTACGAGGCGATCGCGAGGCCGTGCCCCGTCGTCAGCTCCCGCACCTGGCCGAGGACGTGGGGGTCGCCGGGCGGCGCGTGCACGTCGGCGCCCCACTCGATCGCGGCCAGTCCGCTGTCGGCCGCCAGGCGCGCCGTCGCGTCGGCGGACAACCCGCGGTAGGTCACCGAGCAGAGTCCCGGCCGGAGTCCGATGTCGGTCACGCCCACCTCCAGTCGACGCGCCGCCCGGGGCGCGGCAAGCGCTTACCGGATAGACCATAACCGCTGGCGCACGCACGGCCGAGAGCGCCCACGGGCCGAGCTCGGCTTGTGCGCGCGGCGTGCGGACACAGGCAGCCGCCGACGAGACCGCGGCGTTGAGAACTCAAACGAAACCCTTCGCCGACCAAGATTTGTCGGCGGCCGAACCAGCCGGTAGCCTCCTCGCCACACAGATCATCGACTTCCGATGTGCGGCCGCCCTCACCTTTTGTGGGTTTTTGGCGGCCGTTTGGTGTGACCTAAATCCCAGGGCAATCTGTGGATCTAGCCACAGATCAATTCATGTCCAAAAGCGAAGAAACCCCGTGATTTCCTCCCGGCCCTCGCTGGCTCCAGCGCACATGAAGCCGCCTCACCTTGTCCGAGGTATCAGTCCTCCCGGCACGATGGCGCCGCTCTGACATCGAAACTCGGAGGACGACATCGTGCCCCACGGCAAGTCGCAAGACCGGCCTCGTGGCTCCCGTAACTTGATCTCGCCGTTACGGCGCGACAAGAGCGCGCACGGCTGGCGAAGTCGCCGGGGACGCCACCGTTCCGGCGGCGCGCACAGCCGCCGCATCGTCGCCGTCGGCGCCTCAGTCGTCGTCTCGGCCAGCGTCTTCGGCCTGGGTGGCAGCGCCGCCCCGGCGGCGGACACCACGCCGGCTGCCGTCACAGCGGCAAGGACTCCGGAAGGCCTGGCCGACCGGGGCAGCGAGCGGGCTGCCCGCAACGGCCGGCCGAGCGCGCGGCGAACCGGCCAGGTGACGCCGCCTGACGGCATGGTCAAGGCCAAGCCGAGCCCGCCGCCCAAGCCCGCGCCCGCGCCCGCGTGGGTGAAGCCCACCCGCAACTACCGGGTCACGTCCGGCTTCGGCTACCGCTGGGGCACGGCGCACGAGGGCGTCGACCTCGCCGGCCCAACCGGCACGCCGATCTTCACGGTGCGCGCCGGCACGGTGAAACTGGCCGGCTGGCACGGCGGGTACGGCTACGCGGTCATCGTCGACCACGGCAACGGCGTCGAGACGCTGTACGGCCACAACTCGGCGGTGCTGGTCCGGGAGGGCCAGCGGGTCCGCACCGGACAGCGCATCGCCCGGATGGGCAGCACCGGCTACTCGACCGGCCCGCACCTGCACTTCGAGGTGCACCTGGGCGACGACCCGGTGAACCCTGTGCCGTGGATGCGCAAGCGCGGCGTGCAGCTCTGAGCGAGAGCGAAACACAGCCGAACGTCTGAAAACCGTGATCCCAAGGCCGATGTCCCAGAAGTCGACCAACGGCGTAGTTTGTGGCGTACTTCTGGAGGAACGGAGGCGCCCATGTCCAGCGTTCGCGAATTCGCAATCAGATCAGTCCGCCGCCTGATGATGATCCCGGTGGCCATCGCGACGGTCACGCTGCTGCTGGCGACACCAGCAGCCGCCGTCACTGACGGCGAGCTCGACGGTGAACGCCATCCCTACGTCGGCCTCGTGGTCGCCCAGGACGCGGACGGCAACCCGCTCTGGCGGTGCAGCGGCACGCTGCTCTCCTCGCGGCTGTTTCTGACCGCCGGGCACTGCACCGAGAGCCCTGCGGCGCACATGGAGATCTGGTTCGACGCGGACGTCGAGTCTGGGATACCCGAGAACGGCTACCCGCTCAAGGGCGACGTCGGCGGCACGCCGCACACACACCCCAGCTACGACCCCAACGCGTTCTTCCGGTACGACCTGGGCGTGGTCGTGCTCAGCAAGCCGGTGAGGATGAGCGCGTACGGCGCGCTGCCCGCGCTCAACCAGCTCGACGCGCTGAAGCCCAGCCGCCACGTCACCTTCACCGCGGTCGGCTACGGCCTGCAGCGGATCAACCCGGCGAAGGTGGAGGACGAACGCGTGCGGATGCTGTCGCGGCCGCACCTGTTGCAGATCAACGGCGGGATCGTCGGTGACTTCTCGCTGCTGCTGTCGAACAACCACTCCTCTGGCGGCACCTGCTTCGGCGACTCCGGGGGCCCGAACTTCCTCGGCGACTCGAATGTCGTGGCCGGAGTCACCTCGTTCGGCCTCAACGGCACGTGCGGCGGCACCGGCGGCGTCTACCGCGTCGACCGCGCCGACGACCTGAACTGGCTGTACGGCAGCTTCGGCAATCTCCTGGCCAGCTGACCCGGCGAGCACCTGAGCGAGATCGGCGCGGCCGCTCTCGGCGGCGTGCGCCGCGATGATCAGGTCAGGGGCGCCGCGCGGCGCTCCGGCGCGGCGCGCGTGCGCGATCAGCCGCGCGTGGTGAGCGGCAATGGCCTCCGTGTAGTCGATGACCTCGATGACGAGGTGATCGCTGCGATCTATCGCCGTCGTTGCGCCGGCGCCGTGCGGGCCTGCCGCTCCGCGCGCACCGTCGTGCGCGGCGTGAGCCGGCCCTTCTCCGGCTCCCGGCTGATCGCGCCCTGGCTCGCCAACGTCGTGAGCACCCGCACCGCGTCGGCCGGGCGGTACAGCGTCTCGGTGAGCGCGTGCCGCTGCAGGTCCGCCACGCTGCGCTCGCCGCCGTCGGAGAGCACCTCCAGCAGCGCCCGCCGCAACGGCGCTAGCTGCGGCGTCAGCGAGATGTCCACCAGAGCGCGCTCGGGGTCGCGCGGGTCGCGGTAGCGGATGCCGGCGTACTCGTCCACCGCCCAGAGCGCCTCCTTGAAGGCCGGCAGGTGCTTGTCGACGCCCGTGGCGAAGAGCAGCAACTGCGCCCGGCCGCCGTCGTCCACCAGCTCCGCGTGCGCCACGTGCGGCAGTCCCGCCTTCCGCAGTCTTCGCCGGTACGCCGTGACCTCGGGCTCGGGTTCTGTGGACTTTTGGCTGCCTCCGCCGGCCACATGACCGCCAGTTAGCGGTAACTGGCGAGAAGGGGTCAGGGTCAGCAGCAGCTCGCTGCCGCGTTGCGTGGCGATTTTCTCCGCTAGGGTCCAGGCTTCGTTCTCGTCGGTCAGCTCGACGTGGGCGAAGGTGGGGCCGGCGAGCTCCAACTCGGCCGGGTCGACGACGGTGCGCAGCGACAGGCCCGCGGGCTCGCCCAGCTCCCGCACCGCCTCGGCGATCTGCGCGTCGGGGTCGCCGGACCGGGAGAGCACGACCACGTCCAGATGATGGCCGGCGAGCCGGTCGGCGAACTCCCCGAAGACCCGCAACGCGGCGAGCGCGGATCCGTCCCGGCTCGCCTCCACGTACGTCGCCCTGCGATGGGAGCGCAGGACGGTCGGCGTCCACGCGTCGAGATAACGCACCAGCAGCTCCTGTTTCACGGCTGTGTGCGGGTCGCGACGCGCGACGCGCTCCATGTCACTAGTTGTAGCGCGATCATCGCGTGCGCGCTAGATGGTGGTGTGACCCCTTATGCGAACACTCGATCGGTGAGCGTCTCTTGAAACACGCCGGCGACCTGGCGCGATGTCCGGCTAGTGCTCCCCTCATACGCCGTCGCCATCACCTGGCGTGGCCGCGCCCGGAGGTCCGCCCCTTGTCCGCACGATCATTGCTGCACCGGATAGCCAACCGCTCAACGCTCAGTCGCGCGCTCGTGGCCGTCACCGTCGTGGCCGCGGTCGCCGGCGCCACGGCCGCCGTCGCGAGGGACGACACGGACGATCGCGCCCGCTGGGAGAAGAAGCGTCAGGACTACGTGGCCGGTGTCAACGTGCCGCTGCTGTCCAGCCCGAACGTCAACCTCGTGACCACGTTCCCCGAGACCCAGGCGATCTCGGGCATCTTCGCCAAGTCAGCGCCGTACTTCTACATCTCCAGCCTCGACTCGATCAGCGTCTTTGACGTGAGCGACCCGCTCCAGCCGACGCTGACCGGCACGCTGCCGAACCTGGTCTTCGAAAACGAGGCGATGAACTACGGCGAGCAGCGGACCGCCAAGGGCGTCGAGCGCTTCGTGCTGGTCGGCAACGACCTCTACCAGGCCTCGCCGAATGACCCGGACCACGTCAACGTGGGCGGCGGCGAGCTGATGGTCATCGACGTCACCGATCCGGCCAACCCCCACATCCGGTCCCGCGTGGACGTCCCGACCAGCGCCCACACCATCTCGTGCGTCCGGGAAACCTCCTGCGAGTACGCCTACAGCGCGGGCAACGGCGGCGCGTTCTCGATCATCGACCTGCGTGACCTGGACGCGCCGAAGGTGCTGCACGAGAAGGTCGACTCCCCCGCCGCCGGCCCGAACCCGGTCTTCACGCGAGGCTCCGGCCACAAGTGGAACTTCGACAACGCCGGGTACGGCATCCACACCGGCAGCGGCGGCAGTGCGATCTTCGACGTGACCGACCCGACCAGCCCGGGCCTCGTCACCACCACCGGCGCGGGCGGTGTGGCGAAGGACTGGAACGACTTCATCCACCACAACTCCGACCGGCCCAACGCCGACAAGTTCAGGGGCGGCGCGGCGCCCAGCGTCGCCGACGGCAACGTGCTGCTGGTGACCGAGGAGGACTACGAGAACACCGACTGCGCGACGGCCGGCTCGTTCCAGACCTGGCACGTGGAGACGCTCGACGGCAAGCCCAGCGCGATCACGCCGCTGGACAAGATCAACCCGGTGCAGCTCGGCACTGGCGCGGCGCTGCCGCAGATGGCGTTCTGCTCGGCGCACTGGTTCGACTACCACTCCACCGGCATCGCCGCGGCCGGCTTCTATGAGGGCGGCCTGCGCCTGATCGACGTGCGCGACCCCAAGAACCTCAAGGAGTACGGCTACTTCGCCAGCGGCCTGTCGGAGGTCTGGGACGCCTACTGGGTCCCGGTGCGCAACCAGAACGGCGTAGCGACCGGCCAGAAGACCAACATCGTCTACACCGCCGACCTGATCCGAGGCCTCGACGTATTCACCGTCGACCTGCCGGGCACAGACGGCGGGTCCGGCTCACCCCTGTTGCCGCTCGCCCCGGGCAGCGTGATCGGCTAGCGCTCCGCAGCTTCGAGCCGCCGCTCGTTCGCCACGCGCGAGCGGCGCTCGCCCGATGCCGTGAAGCGCACGGGCCCGTTGCTGCCAGCCTCCGAAGTCTTCAGCCAGGCGCAGCGCGCGTCGGTGATGCGCAACGGACTCGGCGTGCTCCCCACCGGCGTGACATACCACGCTGGTGCAAGCGTCGTGGGCGCGGGTCTCACCACCGACGGCAGCTGAGGCTCCAGGACCGAGAGCGCCTTCGTGCAGCTACGCAGCTTGCTCGGCATGAACTGCCTCAACCTGAGGAGCAGCACGGCAGACGCGATGATCTTCCTGGGCTACATCTCGCGTCACGGCTTCGCGGACAAGACGGCCGGCACGTTCTACTACACCGGGTGCGGCGGAGGCGGCCCGTCGGCGCCGCCTCCCAACTGACCCTCCACCCCTCAAGATCGCCGTTTCCGGTGCAAAACGGCGATCACGCGGCAGCTTCGCACCTGAGACGGCGATCTTGGGGGTACGGGACGCGCATCCCGACACGGCTGCGGTCCCGTAGGGCGGCGTCAGCGGCCCGCGCGTGTCCAAGATCCGGACCATTGGACCCACAGCAGCACCGATTCAGCGGAACCGTGTCGCTCAGGGCCCAATGATTCGGATCTTGCGAGCCAGGCAGCGATCCGCACGGGTGTGTCGCGGCCGCGAGCGAGTCGCGTCGGGCCAGATGCCCATGCACGTCGCAGCGGCGACCTCGACACCATCGCGATCAGCGTGCCACAATTGTGGCCATGACTGTTGAATCGCTGCGCTCCGTACGCGATCATCTCTCCGAGTACGTCGACCGCGCCGACCGGGAGCACGAGCGAACCGTCATCACCCGCAACGGCCGTCCCGCGGCGGTGCTCATCGGCTACGACGACCTCGAGGCGATGGAGGAGACACTGAGCATCCTCAGCGACCCGAACGCGCTGGGCGAGATCCGGGCGGCTGAGGACGAGGTCGCACAGGGCGACGTCGTCGAAGGCGTGGAGGCCGTCCGAGCCCTCCGTCCGCGCTCGTGACCGAGCCGCCAGACGAGCCGGAGCCGTACCGGCTGAGGCTGGCCGGGAGCGCGGCTCACTGCATCGAACACAAGCTCCCGGAGACCGTTGCGGCTGCCGTCATCGAGTTCATCACCGGCAGCCTTTCCGACAATCCGCACAGAGTCGGCAAGCCGCTGCGCGACCAACTCGCCGGCAAGCACTCGGCCCGACGCGGGGCGTTCCGGGTCGTTTACGAGATCGACGATGGCCGCCGAGTCGTCACCGTGCTGCGGATCGAGCACCGCGCCGACGTGTACCGGCCCCGCTGACGACCGCGACCGCCTGCCGCTGATACTTCTCCGGCCCACTTGGGGCGTCGAGAGACCACCGACACGCCGTACTCACCGGCGTGTCGCCCGTCCCTGAGCGCCCCAAGTGACGCCTGTCCTCAGAGGTCGAAGTCGCCGTGCTTGGCGCCCCGCAGGAAAGCGCTCCAGTCGGGGGCCGTGACTGCGAGGGCGGGGCCGTCGGGGTGCTTCGAGTCGCGGACGTAGATCGCGCCGCGCTCGGCGAGCAGGTTCGCGGCGACCTCGACACACTGGGCGTCGTTCGAAGAACGGGTGGACTTGACCCAGCGGGCACCGGTCAGATCGGTCATCGCATGTACTCCTCCGCGGCCCGGGCGATCAGGTCCCGGGACCCCTTCTCGTCCAGAGATCGGGAAAGGATGTCGGCGAACGCCGCTTCATAGCGCGCCACCCCATCCGGCCTCTCAAGATAGAGATCGCCGCTGTAACCGTCCAGGTGGATCGTGGTCGGCTCTGTGGCATCTAGGAAGCGCAAAATCTCGAAGGATCTCGACAGCACCCCAAGGTGCAGGCCAGCCGAGAACGGGATCACCCGGATCGACACGTTCGGCAGCCGCCCCAGCTTGTTGAGTTGCGCGAGTTGTCTGGCCATCACCTGCCCACCACCGACCGGACGGCGCAGGATGCCCTCGCTGAGCACCGCCGTGATCTCCAAGGCCGGCGGGTCCACCCGACGCAACAGGCGCTGCCGCTTCTGCCGTAGCGCGACCCGGTGCTCGACGACGGCTTCCTCCAGATCAGGACGGTCCGCATGGATGAGTGCGGTGGTGTAATCCTCGGTCTGGAGTAGGCCAGGCACGAGTTCGGTGTCGTATTGGAGCAGTTCCTTTGCTGCGGTTTCCAGGCCTACGTACATGTCGAAGGTTTCGGGCATCACGTTGCGGAACGAGTGCCACCAACCCTTCTGCCGGGTCTTGCGTGCCACCTCCATCAGCGCGTCCGTCAGCTTCTTGGACGCGCCGAAGATCTCGCACATCTGCTTCACGTCGAGACTGCGCACGGACACCATGCCGTGCTCGATGCGGCCGTACTTGGCGCGGGAGATCTCCATCTTGTTCGCTGCTGCTTCGATGGTGTAGCCGGCGTGCTCGCGCAACGCGCGCAGTTCCCGGCCGAGTTGGCGGCGGAACACGGTCGGGCTGGTCAGTTCCTCATCGTCGGACACAGACTCCTCCACATCGGAGTGATCGGATCGGGCGCGAAGTCCGACTCATATGAGACAGCGGTTCTGCGTCGTTCACAAGGCCTACGCGCCAATCTGGCACCTCGTACGAGCGAATTAAAAAGAGATGTTGCTCTGCACGCCGTGGCCTGCTCATTCTGAGCCCATGGACACGCGACGTCGGCTGGGCCCTCCGGATGTGGTCTACGAGATCGGCAGACAACTTCAGAAGGTCGCGATGACCCTGCGGCGGCACACGATCTCCCCCGTCCAGGAGGTCTGTGTGTGCGGCCGGCTCCCCCACCGACGGCTGCCCGTCTTCGGGCCGCGCTGCGAGATCGCGTGTCAGCAGTGGGACATCGCCGCGTACATCATGAGAAGGATCCTGGACGCGACCAGCGAGCGCCCCGCCGACGCCGACCGCGCAGTCGGCCGCGCGCCGGTCCCGCCACGCCGCCCCAGCCGGGCGACACTACGCACGTGGCTCACCCGGCGACGCCGATAGGGCGGCTCGCGTTTTGTCGAGTTCTGGCTCCTTCTACCCAGGCGGGTCTGAAGCAACCAGTTAGCGCTAAACGACGGGAAGGTGGGGGTTGACCTGGGGCGGTCTCGGACGAAAATCTGTGTCGGGACAGCGATGTGATATGCAGGTTCTTGCCTTATGCTCACCGACTGGCCCCCTTGCCAGGGAGGATGCCGCCATGACCGACCGAACCCCGGACCGCCGCCTACCGCACATCCCGACCCTGCCCCGCCGCAGGCTGCTCGCCGGCGCCGCCGCCGGTGGCGCGCTCGCCGCGACCTCGCTGGGCGAATCAGCGGCGGCCGGCCGCCCCGCGTCGAAGCCCCTGGACGTGCTGCGCCCGCCGAAACTGCGCCCCGGCGACAAGGTGCGCCTGGTCTCGCCGGCCGGCCCCCCTGGCGCCGACGCCGTGGCGCGGGGCGTCGAGCTGCTGGAGAGCTGGGGCCTGGTGGTCGAGTACGCCGAGCACGCGCTCACCAGGTACGGCTACCTCGCCGCGCCCGACGCCGACCGGCTCGCCGACCTCAACGCGGCGTTCGCCGACCCGACGGTGCGGGGCGTGCTCTGCACGCGGGGCGGGTACGGCGCCCAGCGCATCATCGACGGCATCGACAAGGGCGCGGTGCGCAAAGATCCGAAGGTGCTGCTCGGGTTCAGCGACATCACCGCCGTCCAGATGTGGCTCTGGCGCAACACCGGCCTGGCCACCCTGCACGGGCCCATGATCGCCTGGAGCGACAGCCGCACCGGACCGGAGTCGGCCGAGGCGCTGCGCAGGTCCCTGATGACCACTGACCAGATCGTCCTGCACCGCGACCCCGACGAGCCCGGCGGCAGCGTGCTGGTGCCCGGACAGGCCTCCGGAGTGATGCTGGGCGGCAACGTCAGCCTGCTCTCCCAGGCCGTCGGCGCCCGCGACTTCCCGGACCTGCACGGCGCCATCCTGCTGCTGGAAGACGTGGGCGAGGCGCCGTACCGGTTGGACCGGATGATCACCCAGCTGCGGCGCAGCGGCGTGCTGGAGGGCTTGGCCGGCATCGCGCTCGGGCAGTTCGTCGACTGCGAGGGCGCGCCCGACACCTGGACCGTCGACGAGATGCTGCACGATCGCCTCGCCGACCTCGGGGCGCCGGTGCTCAGCGGGTTGCCGATCGGCCACGGCTCCGGCCAGCTGACGATCCCGTTCGGGGTGCGCGCGACGATCGACACCAGAACCGGCACGCTCACGGCCGCGCCCGCGGTGCGCTGACGCGGCTCCGCGAGATCAGGACGACCTCGCGACCACCAGGTCCGGCCGTGCTCCAGCAGATGGTCGACCGCCAGCCGCGCCCGGCCGTCGCTAGCCCCATTGCTAGAACGTGTTCTACTCTGCGTACGATCGACCAGCGCTGAGGAGGAGCCGATGAAGCTGGGGTACAACACCGGGTACTGGTCGTCCCGTCCGCCGGCCGGCGTCACGGAAGCCGTCGCCGAAGCCGAGCGGCTCGGCTTCGAGTCGATCTGGACCGCTGAGGCGTACGGCTCCGACTGCCTGACCCCGCTCGCGTGGTGGGGCGCCTCCACGACGCGGGTGAAGCTCGGCACCAACATCCTCCAGATGGCGGCCCGCACCCCCGCCGCGACCGCGATGGCCGCGATCACGCTCGACCACCTCTCCGGCGGCCGGTTCGTCCTCGGACTCGGCGCCTCGGGCCCGCAGGTCGTGGAGGGCTGGCACGGCCAGGCGTACCCCCGGCCACTGGCCCGCACCAGGGAGTACGTGGCGATCGTCCGCGCGATCCTCGCCCGGGAACGCCCCGTGGAGTTCGACGGCGAGTTCTTCCACCTGCCGCACCGCGGCGGGACCGGCCTCGGCAAGCCGCTGAAGTCGACGGTGCACCCGCTCCGCCCAGACCTGCCGATCCACCTGGCCGCCGAAGGGCCGAAGAACGTCGCACTCGCCGCCGAGATCGCCGACGGCTGGCTGCCGATGTTCTTCTCGCCCAGCAGCGACGCCTTCTACCGCGCGGCGCTGGCCGAGGGGTTCGGTCGGCGAGGCGCGCCTCGTACCCCCGAAAATTTCGACGTGAACGCGGCAGTCCCGGTGGCGATCCACGACGACGTCGAGCAGGCCGCCGACCGGATCCGCCCCAGCCTCGCCCTCTACATCGGCGGCATGGGCGCGCGCAACGTGAACTTCCACCGCGACGTCTTCGCCCGCATGGGCTACGAGGAGACCTGCGAGAGAGTGCAGGAGCTGTACCTCGGCGGACGCAAACAGGACGCGGCGGCCGCGATCCCGACCGCGCTGGTCGAAGACGTCGCGCTCGTCGGCCCGCCCGCCAAGATCCGCGACGACCTGGCCCGGTGGCGCGAAACCGTGGTCACCACGCTGCTGGTCACCGGCGACGCCGCGACGTTGCGCGCCATCGCCGACATCGTCTCCTAGTCCTGTTGCCGCGGCAGCCATCCGCTGTCGCGCCAGTCCGTCATGACCTGACCGGCGGGTCCACGGCTCCCGATCCGGCGTCGCCAGACAGCATCACAGTGCGAATCGGGAACGGGATCTCGATCCCCTCGGCGCGGAAACGGGCGTGCAGCCGCTTGACGAACTCGTGCTTGATCAGGAACTGCGCGCTGTACTCGTTCGCCTGCAGGAACACGTTGAAGTCGACGCTGGACTCACCGAAGGTGTGGAACCGCACGAACGGCTCGTAGTCCGGCACCCCGCCCTCGACCGTCGCCATCACGTCACGCGCCACCTCGATCGCCACCCGCTCCACGTGCTCCAGATCGCTGTCGTAGCTGACTCCGGCGGCGACCATCACGTCCAACTCCTGCACCGGCTGGTGAAAGTTGGTCAGCACGGTGTCTGCGAGGTGGGCGTTCGGCACGATGACGATGTTGCCGGCCAACTGCCTGATGGTCGTGTTGCGCCAGTTGATGTCGACGACGTAGCCGTCCTCGCCGCTGGCCAGCAGGATGAAGTCGCCGGGCTGGACCTTCTTCGACGCCAGCACCTGCACGCCCGCGAAGAGGTTCGACAGCGTGTCCTGCAGCGCCAGCGCCACCGCGAGACCGCCCACGCCGAGCGCGGTCAGCAGCGGTGTGATCGAGACGCCGAGCGTCTGCAAGAGCACCAGCACGCCGATCGCGATGATGACGACGCGGGTGATGTTGACGAAGATCGTCGCGGACTGCGCGACGCCCGAGCGGGCGAGCGCGATCGTGCGCACCACGCTCGCGGCGATCCGGGCAGCCGCGAACGCCACCACCAGCACGATCACCGCGAACAGTGCCCTGTCGACGACCAGCCGCGCCTGTCGCGGCAACGTCAGCGTCTCCGCCGCGAACCACACGCCCGTGACCAACGCGGCGGGCACAGCCAGATCCTTCAACAGCCGCCAGCCCAGGTCGTCCCAGAGGTTCTCGGTACGAGCGGCGCGCCGCGCCAACCAGCCGAAGGCAACGCGCAGCACCACCCCGACCACGGCTCCGCCCAGCACCCAGACGGCCGCGGCGGACCCTGTCGGCAGATCGATGCGGTCGAGCATCCGGCGATCGTATCGGCGCCGCTGGCAGCGGACTCCGACGGCCGCCCGGCGGATCCCGGCGTGGCCGCCTGGCGGATCCTGGCAGTTGCCTGGCGCGGCAAGCGGCGCGTCATAGGCTCTGGTCATGCTGTTCGAGCGGCGGCTGCGGGACGGGATCAGCGCCGGGAAGGTCACGGTGACCTTCCGGCGATGGCGGCGCAGCCAGGTCAAGTCCGGCGGCCGGTACCGCACCGGAGCCGACGGCGGACGCGGCGGCCTGAACCCGGGCCAGCCCGAGCTGATCGAGGTGGACCAGGTCGACATCGTCTCCGAGGCCGACGTGACCGACGCCGACGCCCGCGACGCCGGCTACGACTCGGCCGCGGACCTGCTCGCGGGCCTGCGCGGGCCGAGTGAGCTGCCGCTGCACCGGATTCGCTTCCGTCGGCTCGACGAGCCCGACCCGCGCGCCTCGCTGGCGGCGGACACGGGGCTGTCCGAGGACGACGTCGCGGCCATCGACCGCCGACTCGACCGGATGGACCGCGCCGGCTCGGACGGGCCGTGGACGGCGGCCACGCTCGCGGCGATCGCGGCCTCCCCCGGCGTGGTGGCGGCGGAGCTGGCGGCGTCGCTGCGACGGGAGCGGCTGCCGTTCAAACGGGACGTGCGCAAGCTCAAGGAGCTGGGCCTCACGCAGAGCCTGCCGGTCGGCTACCGCCTCTCCCCCCGCGGCCAGACCTACCTAAACCTCACCCGCCGCGCCTCACCCGCGAGATCTTGAAATTCTGTGGGGCGTACGGCCCAATAGGATTTCAAGATCTTGCGGTGGAGGTCAGGCGGGGGATTCGCCGGACAGCGCGGCCGTGACGCCCATGCCGAGATACACGGCGCCGCTCGCGCGGTCGAGTCGCCGACGCGCCCGGACGGCGCGGCGGAGCCGGCCCGCCAACGTGCCGGCGGTCAGCGCGTAGGTCCCGTCACTGATCGTCCCGAGCGCGATGAAGCAGGCGCCGAGCATCGCGAGCTGCGTCGCTGCCGGCCCGCGCGACGGGTCGACGAACTGGGGCAGGAACGCCAGAAAGAAGATCGCCGTCTTCGGGTTGAGCACGTTGACGACGACCCCGTCCCAGAACAGCCGACGCCGGGGCGCCGGCGGCGCGGTCGGCTCAGATTCCTGCCCGCGGGACCGTAGATGCTGGATGCCGAGCCAGATCAGGTACGCCGCCCCGAGATACTTCACGATCGTGAACGCCGTGGCCGACGAGGCGAGCAGCGCCGACAGGCCGAGCACCGCCGCGAAGACGTGCACCGCCGAGCCGACGTGGATCCCGAGCACCGACACCAGGCCGGCACCCCGCCCCTGGGCCACGCTGCGGGTGACGATGTAGAGCACGGACGGCCCGGGGACCAGCAGCATCACCGCGGCCGCGGCCGCGAACAGGAGCAGGGTCGACACCTCTGGCATGGCGGGGACGCTACGCCTCGCCCCGCGCCGTGATCAACAAACTTTAGGTGAGCTCGGCCGCGATGATCTCGGCGAGGGCGCGGAACGCCTTGCCACGGTGGGAGATCGCGTCCTTCTCCTCCGACGGCAGCTCCGCGGTCGTGCGGGTCTCGCCGTCCGGCACCAAGATCGGGTCGTACCCGAAGCCGTTCTCACCCCGCGGCTCCCGGATCAGGGCTCCGTCGACGCGGCCCTCCACGACATGCTCCCGGCCGTCCGGCAGCGCCAGCGCGGCGGCGCACACGAACGCCGCGCCACGGTGCTCGTCGGCGACGCCGCCGAGCTGGCCCAGCACCAGCCGAAGGTTCGCCTCGTCGTCGCCGTGCCGCCCGGCCCAGCGGGCGCTGAACACTCCCGGCATGCCGTTGAGCGCGGCGACCGCGAGCCCGGAGTCGTCGGCCACTGTCGGCAGCCCGGTGTGCTTGACGCCCTCCCGGGCCTTGTCCAGCGCGTTGTCGGCGAAGGTGAGCCCGGTCTCCGGGGCCTCCGGGTACGGCGGGCCGACCAGCGCGACCGCGTGCTCGCCGAGCGCGGCGTCCAGGATCCGGCGCAGTTCGACCAGCTTGCCTTTGTTCCGGCTGGCCAGCAGGACGCGGACGGTCATGGCGCCAGGGCCTCGGTCTGACGCCGCGTCAGCTCACCGCAGCCGGCGACCGCGAGGTCGAGCAGCCGGTCCAGGGCGGCCCGGTCGAAGACACCGGACTCACCGGTGCCCTGCACCTCCACGAACTCGCCGCTGTCGGTGCAGACGACGTTCATGTCCACCTCGGCGGCCACGTCCTCGGTGTAGCAGAGGTCGAGCATCGGCTCGCCGTCCACCACGCCGACGCTGATCGCCGACACCGACCGGAACAGCGCCTTCTCGGGCGGCGCCGCGAGCATCCCCTTGCCCGCCATCCAACTGACAGCGTCGGCGAGCGCCACGTACGCCCCCGTGATGGCCGCGGTGCGGGTGCCGCCGTCGGCCTGCAGCACGTCGCAGTCGATCACGATCGAGTTCTCACCCAGAGCCGACATCTCCACGCAGGCCCGCAGGCTGCGCCCGACGAGCCGGGAGATTTCGTGGGTACGGCCGCCGATCCGACCCTTGACGCTTTCCCGGTCGCCGCGGGTGTTGGTGGCGCGGGGCAGCATCGCGTACTCGGCGGTGATCCAGCCCTGCCCGGCGCCGCGCCGCCACCGTGGCACCCCGGCGGTCACGCTCGCGGTGCACAGCACCCTGGTCTCGCCGAACTCCACCATCGCGGAGCCCTCGGGGTGCATCACCCAGCCGCGGGTCAGGGACACAGGTCGCAGCGCGTCGTTTGCGCGCCCATCAGCACGATTCACGACCGTCAGCCTAGTGACGGGCCGATCAGCGGAGCAGGCCGGCGTGCCTGGCGGCCGACAGGGCCTCCACGCGGTTGCGCGCGCCCAGCTTGCGCATGGCGTGCTTCAGGTGGGT
>WHSM01000420.1 GCA_009380105.1 Micromonosporaceae bacterium | reverse complement strand
GTCGAAGCAGTAGATCCCGGAGTCCATCGGCGGGGCCAGCGCCACCGAGTTGGGCTCCACCGAGAAGCAGTCGCCGCGCGGCACCGACAGCGACGAGTCCGCGGCCACGGACAGCGCGGCGCGGGTGTCGCTCAACACGTCCAACCAGTCGGTGAACGGGTGCTGCACCCGCGGGTCGTACGCCCTGGGGACCTGCCCGCCAGGGCCGGCGAGGCGCACACAGCCGCGGGTCTGGCCCAGCGAGCACTGGTACACGCCGTCCTTGACGCCGGCGATCACCACGTCCCGCGTCCCGCCGCGCGCGCCGCCGGGCACGTCGATGCGCCACGTGCCGTCTTCGGCCAGCTCGACGGTGACCGTGCGGTCCTTTTTGCCGTTTTTTCGGAGCGTGTACGGCGCCGAGTACCGCATGTCCTTCGCGGCCGCGACCCGGGCAAGCAGCCGGCCCTGTGGGCTCTGCGGCGCGGCCTTCGGGCTCGCCTCTGAGGGCGCCACGACCGGCGCAGACCCGCCGCACCCGGAAAGCACCACCACAAGCGCGGCGCCGCACGCCAACGCGACAGCAGGCGTGAAGATCTTGGTCTTCCTTCGCCACAGCGACGGGAAACCTCCAAGATCGGGAGAGGCGTCGATATCTGCCACGCCGGTCATTCTCGCTGGCGGCCGCGGCAGGGTTAGGGAAGGCTCGCCGTGGGACAGGTCACCGTCTCGCAGGGTTACCGATATCGCCTCGGAGGAGAGGCCGGTACCCTGGCTCAGGCCGTAACGGGTAAACGTAAGGAGCCCAGTGGCACTCGTAGTGCAGAAATACGGTGGCTCCTCGGTCGCTGACGCCGAACGCATCAAGCGAGTGGCAGAGCGCATCGCTGCCGCGCGCAAGGCTGGACATGACGTCGTCGTCGTGGTCTCGGCCATGGGCGACACGACCGACGAGTTGCTGGACCTCGCCAGTCAGGTGAGCCCGCTTCCGCCACCCCGCGAACTCGACCTGCTGCTCACGGCCGGTGAGCGGATCTCCATGGCGCTGCTGGCCATGGCGATTCACAACCTGGGGTACGAGGCGCGCTCGTTCACCGGGTCGCAGGCCGGGATGATCACCACCTCGGTGCACGGCAAGGCCCGCATCATCGACGTCACGCCAGGGCGCGTCCGCAGCGCCACCGACGAGGGCGCGGTCGCGATCGTGGCCGGATTCCAGGGCGTCGCGCAGGACACCAAGGACGTCACCACACTCGGCCGGGGCGGCTCGGACACCACCGCGGTGGCGCTCGCCGCCGCGCTCGGCGCCGACGTGTGCGAGATCTACACCGACGTCGACGGCGTCTACACGGCGGACCCGCGGATCGTGCCGGACGCGAACCGGATCGAGGAGATCAGGTACGAGGAGATGCTGGAGCTGGCCGCGTGCGGCGCCAAGGTGCTGCATCTGCGCAGCGTGGAGTACGCCCGCCAGTCGAACATGCCGATTCACGTGCGTTCGTCGTACTCGAACAAACCCGGCACCATTGTGACCGGGTCGATGGAGGACCTTTCCGTGGAACAAGCGATGATCTCTGGGGTCGCCCACGACCGCAGTGAAGCCAAGATCACGGTGCTGGGTGTGCCGGACGAACCCGGCGAGGCGGCCCGGATTTTCCAGGCGGTCACCGATGCCGAGATCAACCTGGACATGATCGTCCAGAACGTCTCGACGCACGGCAGCCCGCGTACCGACATCTCCTTCACCCTGCCCAAGTCCGACGGCGCCGCCGCCATGGCGGCCCTGCAGAAGGTGAAGGAGAAGGTCGGCTTCCAGGGCTTGCTCTTCGACGACCACGTAGGCAAGGTGTCGTTGGTGGGGGCCGGCATGCGCTCGCACCCCGGAGTGGCGGCGACGTTCTTCTCCGCGCTCGGGGAGGCCGGCGTCAACATCGAGATGATCTCCACCTCGGAGATCCGGATCTCGATCGTGTGCCGCGACACGGACCTCGACGACGCGGTGCGCGCGATCCACGACGCGTTCGACCTCGGCGGGGACGAGAAAGCGATCGTGTACGCCGGGACCGGGAGGTGACCATGACTGAGAAGAAGCTGCCGTCACTGGCCGTGGCGGGGGCCACCGGCGCGGTCGGGACCGTGATGTGCGAGCTGCTCTCCAGCCGTGAGAACAAGTTCGGCGACATCACGCTGCTCGCCTCGAATCGCTCCGCGGGCAAGAAGATCTCGGTGCGCGGCGAGGAGTTGACGGTGCGGCCGATCGCTCCGGAGGCGTTCGACGGCGTCGACATCGCGATGTTCGTCGGCCCGGACGAGATCTCCAAGGAGTACGCGCCGATTGCCGCCTCCCGTGGCGCGATCGCCGTCGACAACTCCCAGGTGTTCCGGATGGACCCGGACGTGCCGCTGGTCGTCCCGGAGATCAACCCGGAGTTGGCGCGCAACCGGCCCAAGGGCATCATCGCCAACGCGAACTGCACCACCCTGACCATGATCGTCGCGATCTACCCGTTGCACCGGGAGTACGGTCTCCGCGAACTGGTGGTCTCGTCGTACCAGGCCGCGTCCGGCGCTGGTCAGGCCGGCGCGGACACGCTGCACGACCAGCTCGCCAAGGTGGCCGGCGACATCTCGATCGGCACCCGGCCGGGCAACATCCGGCAGGCGATCGGCGACGACACCGGCCCGTTCCCGGCGCCGCTGGCGATGAACGTCGTGCCCTGGGCCGGCTCGCTCTCCGACGGCGGCTGGTCCAGCGAGGAGCTGAAGATCCGCAACGAGTCCCGCAAGATCCTCGGTCTGCCCGACCTGAAGGTCGCCGCGACGTGCGTGCGGGTGCCCGTGGTGACCGGCCACTCGGTGGCGCTTCACGCGATCTTCGGCAGCGAGGTGACGGCGGACGGCGCCCGCGGCGTGCTGCGCGGCGCGCCGGGTGTGATCCTGGTTGACGACCCGGCGGCGGGCGAGTTCCCGACTCCAGCGGACGCGGTCGGCACCGACCCGTGCTGGACCGGGCGGATCCGGCGCTCCCTGGACGACCCGCGGGCGTTGGACCTGTTCATCTCGGGCGACAACCTCCGCAAGGGAGCTGCCCTCAACACCCTCCAGATCGCGGAGCTGGTGACGGAGGAGCTGACCGCCTAGCCTGGCGCGGCGGCGCCTGCGTTGCGCGCCGGGCCGCGCCGCCGGGTGGCTCAGGCGAGTGTGGCGTTCACGGTGATCTCGACGCCGCCGAGCGCTCGGGACACCGGGCAGCCCGCCTTGGCGCTCTCCGCGTGTTTGGCGAACTCTTCGGCGTCGATCCCCGGCACCCGGCCGGTGGTGCGCAGGTCGATCCGGCTGATGGAGAACCCGCCGTCGTCCTTGGTCAGGTGCACCTCGGCTGTGGTCTCGATCGACTCCGGCGCGTGGCCGGCCTTGGCGAGGGTGGCCGAGAACGCCATCGAGAAGCAGCCCGCGTGGGCGGCGGCGATCAGTTCTTCCGGGTTGGAGCCGGCGCCCTCCTCGAACCGCGACGAGAACGAGTACGGCCCTTCGTACGCGCCACTGTCGAGGCGCATCGTGCCATTGCCATCGGTGAGTGTTCCGTTCCAGATCGCTGAAGCGCTGCGCTTCGGCATCGTGACCTCCCTGCGTACGGCATCGTCGTCACGACGCTAAGGGCTCGCAGAGGATTAACACGCTGATTTGATCTCTGTCGGCGGCTCGTGTTCCTCGTGGGCGAGGAAGGCGGCGAGGTCTGCCGGCGTCGGGAACCGGGCGGTCGATGGCGTGATGGTGCATCCGTGCTGTTCCAGCAG
>WHSM01000584.1 GCA_009380105.1 Micromonosporaceae bacterium | reverse complement strand
CTGGCGTACCTGCGGGCGCACCCGAACCAGTTGCCGACGTTCCTCAAGCACCAGCGGATCCGCACCACGCCGGTGTCCGGGGGCTCGATCTGCGACGCGGAGCGGCTCACGCTCGACGACGGCTCGGACGTGTTCGCCAAGAGCCTGGCGAATCCGCCCGAGGGATTCTTCGCGGCCGAGGCGGCCGGCCTGCGCTGGCTGCGCGAGGGCAACCCCGACCTGGCGCCGGAGGTGATCGCCGCGACCGACGACATGCTGGTGCTGCCGTGGCTGGAACCCGGCGACCCGTCGCCGGAGGCCGCCGAACGGCTGGGGCGCGACCTGGCCCGGCTGCACCGGTCCGGCGCCGACGCGCACGGCGCACCGTGGCGCGGCTACATCGGGTCGCTGCCCCTGGACAACACGCCGTCGGACGGGCCATGGTCGGCGTGGTTCGCGGAGCGGCGGCTGCTGCCGTACCTGCGAATGTCTGTGGACAACGGCGCGCTCACGGCCGAGGACGCCACGGCCGTGGAGCGGGTCGCCGACCGGATCGACTGGATCGCCGGGCCCGAGGAGCCGCCGAGCCGACTGCACGGCGACCTGTGGCCGGGGAACGTGCTGTGGGGCGCCGACCACGCCTGGCTGGTGGACCCGGCCGCGCACGGCGGGCACCGGGAGACCGATCTGGCGCTACTGGACCTGTTCGGCGGCGCGCCGTTTCTGGAGACGATCTTTTCTTCGTACGAGGAAGCGCATCCGCTCGCCGCAGGCTGGCGGGAGCGGATCCCGCTGCACCAACTGCACCTACTGCTGGTGCACACGGCGCTGTTCGGGTCGGCGTACCGCTCGGCCGTGCTGGACGCCGCCGCCCGGCTCTGACACCGGGGCGGGCGCCGTCAGGTCCCGTGATGTCAGCCCCTGACGCGGTGTGCTTTGTCGTAACCAGGGGCTACCGTCGATAGATGACCTCTGTGGCGCTGGTGGACCAGCACGGCCGGGTGGCGACCGATCTGCGGATCTCGCTGACCGACCGGTGCAACCTGCGCTGCACGTACTGCATGCCGCCGGAGGGCCTGCCGTGGCTGCCCGGCCCGTCGCTGCTCACCGATGACGAGGTGGTACGACTGGCGCGCGTCGCCATGGAGCGGCTGGACGTGAACGAGATCCGCTACACCGGCGGTGAGCCGTTGCTCCGACCCGGGCTCGTGAAGATCATCGAGGGCTCCTCCGAGTTGCGCCCCCGGCCCAGGCTGAGCTTGACGACCAACGCCATCGGGTTGGCCAGGCTGGCCGAGCCCCTCGCGGCGGCCGGCCTGGACCGGGTGAACATCTCGATCGACACGCTGGACGAGGCGGAGTTCGAGAAGCTGGCGTACCGGCGCCGGCTGGCGGACACGCTCGCCGGCATCCGCGCGGCCGCGGCGGCCGGCCTGACACCGGTCAAGCTCAACGCGGTGCTGATCCGCGGCGTCAACGACAGCCACCCCGAGCGGCTGCTGGAGTGGTCGCTGGAGCACGGATACGAGCTGCGCTTCATCGAGCAGATGCCGCTCGACGCCCAGCACCAGTGGGACCGCGAGCAGATGGTCACCGCCGACGAGATCTTCGAAAAACTCTCTCAGCGGCACGAGCTGACACCGGATCCCGAGCACCGGGGCAGCGCCCCGGCCGAGACGTGGCTGGTCGACGGCGGCCCGGCGAAGGTCGGGATCATCGGCTCGGTGACCCGCCCGTTCTGCGGCGCCTGCGACCGGACCCGGCTGACCGCCGACGGACAGGTGCGCTCGTGCCTGTTCAGCCGCGAGGAGTCGGATCTGCGCGAAGCGATGCGTTCCGGCGCCTCCGACGAGGAGTTGGCCGACCGTTGGCGGGTCGCGATGTGGGGGAAACTTCCCGGGCACGGGATCAACGATCCCCGCTTCCTGCAGCCGGCCCGTCCGATGTCGGCGATCGGGGGCTGAGGATGCTCCTGGTGCGCTACTTCGCCGGAGCCCGCGCCGCCGCCG
>WHSM01000370.1 GCA_009380105.1 Micromonosporaceae bacterium | reverse complement strand
TCAGCCAGTCCGCGAGCGCGACGAGTTCGACAAGGCCGTCGACGTGGACGACCTCCAACCAGTCGGGCACGGCGACGCTGTCAGCTTCGAGTTCCTCGGCGACAGCCGCGGTGGTGACGTTGTGTGCCCAACCGGATGCGATGTCTCCGAGCACGTCGAGCCGGTCGATGCGGCCAGCGTGAAGGATTGGCGAGGTGTCCCAGACAAGCACCGTCATGGCTGCGGCTGGGGTTCCCGGTCGGGAAGCTCGGCCTCGTGAAGGGCTTCGTGGAGAAGTTCGATCGCGCGTGCCGGCGTGATCACACCGTCGTGGTACGCGGCGAGCACCGCTCGACGCCAGGTTGGTCCGGTCTGCCTAGGCAGAAGATCCTCGGCGGGCTCGGTGCCGCAGATCGCGAGGAAGTCGCCCCGCTGTGGCGTGTCCGCCCTGAGCATCCGCGCTTCTTCGTCGCCGAAGATGCCGGCGAGGCGCGCGGTGCTGACCGCGACACGCCACGACACCCGATACTCAGCCGCCAACCGCACAAGCCGTTCTCGCGCCGTGCCCGACAGGGACTCCCAGCGGCGTGCGACCTCCGTGTCCGGCAGGAGTAACTCGGCAGCGAACGCGTCGATGAGGCGTTCACGTTCGTCGCGGCTGGCCGCGACCCCGACGTCTGACTGGTATTCGTCTCCGAGGAGATGGTGCCCCAGCTCGTGCGCGGCGGTGAATCGGCGCCGGCCTGCGGCGGCGTGTCCGCTGACCACCGCGACGCCGAGCCGGTCATCCAATCGCAGCGACGCGCCCTCGGCAGGCAGATCGACGACCAACAGGTACAGGCCGAATCTCTCGCACACCTCAGCGATGCCGGGAAGAGGGCCATCGGAGTAGCCCGCAGCAGTCCGCGCGGCGCCCGCTAGACGCTTGGCCGCCGCGACCTCCGCGACTCGTGCCTGTGGCAACGCCAGACCTGGACGCAGGTAGCCCTTGGCGTTGAGGAACTCCGCGTCGCGTGCGTGAGCCTCCAACACCGCATCGAACTGGTACCGGATCCGCGTGGTGTCCTGCGCGTCCTCGTCGACTTCGGCGCGCTGCGACACGATCGCTGGTGGCGGAACCGACACGAAGTGCGCGACCGGAACACCCAACTCGTCAGACAGGCGGAACAGCTCCAGAGCGGAGACCTGCCGCTGCCCGCTCTCGATACGAACCAGCGCTGACCGGTCAAGAGAGAGCCGGCCAGCAAGCTGGCTCTGGGTCAACCCGGCCGCCACCCGCGCCTCCCGCACCCGGCCGCCAACCTGTTCCCAGTCGCTCACCTCAGCCATAGTGCTAATATCGCACATCCTGTCTCGCCCAGGAAACGGGGGGAGTTCAACCGCTTGACAAGGTCACAGGACCGGCACCCGTCTTGAGACGGGCGGCCTTTCGCCATCTCAGCGACTCTTGCCGGCTCCGATGGACTTCCCGGCAGATCCGGCTGTGTCGCGGACGAGCTGGCTGGTGTGTCGGAGGAGAGCGGTGGCGAGCAGGAGCCCGCCGAGGGTCTGGGCGCCGGTCAGGGCGAGGTCTGCAGTGCTCGTCCCGCCTGCCAACAGGGTGGCTCCGAGCACGTTGACCAGGCTCCAGAAGCCCCACGAGAACATCGCTCCCGCGCCGATCCAGGCAAGTGCGACCGGAATCCAGAAGCGCCATCGCGGCGGTGTGCGACGGGCCAGCATCAGCAGCCCGGCTGCTCCGGCCAGGGCAGCGAGGCCATGAATGCCTTCGACCGCGTACCACGTCGGGGTCCGCGCATCGGCTAGTGCGGGCGTCAAGCCAAGGTCCGAGCCGAACGCGCGCGAGAGGTGCACCGCCGCTGTCAACAGCCCGAGTGCCACACCGGCGTAGCCCGTCGCTGCCCAGCGCCCGACAGGGGACGGGGCCGCGTCGACGCGGGCGCTGAACACGCGGGCCCAGCGCACCTTGGCGTACAGCAGGAAAGCCGTCAGCAGGAAGACGCCCTGCCACGCGAAGCCGCCGTACACCAGTGGCTGCACCCACGGCGCGAGTGGCAGACCCTCGCTGCCGGAGCCGCTCTCCTGAGTCCCGGCGATCGCCACCACCGCCCCCACGACCGGGACACCGGCGATGATCGGCGCCAGGAACCCTGTCCCGACCCAGATCGGGAAGAGCACGAGCGGCGCCGGCATGCGTTGGCCCCAGGCATGGGCGAACGTGACCGCCAACATGATCGCGTACAGGTCCATGCCGGCGGTGAAGAGGTTGAGGGCGTAGATCGAGGTGTCGCGCATGAACGCCGAGTCGGTGACCCCGAGGTCGTTTCCGGTCAACCACGCGAACTTGAGGGTCAGGTACGGCAGCGTGCCCGCGATCGCGGCGTACCCGGTGATCTGTCTCGCGAGCCGGTGCCCTTCGCGGGTGGATGTGGCGGCTTCGGTCAACTCGGACGGGTCTGTCATGTCCATGAGCCTGACATCGGCGGTCCAGGCATGGCTCCGTCAGGGTGGCGGGATCGCGCCGACGTGCACGGTGCGCACAGCCGTGGCCATGAGGTCGTGACGATCGCCGACGTAGGCCGGGTCATCTGAGTCCAACATCCGGGCGATCACCTCCCGGTCGTCCGGGTCGAGCCGGTCTCCCACATGGTTCAACGCCGAGGTGAGGTGCCGGGTCACCACGGCGCGGCCGACGTCGTCCAGCGGCGGCGCCGCCTCGGCGAGAAAGGACCGCGACCGCGTGTCTGCCAGGCCGGCCCGCCTTATGGCCTCGAGCCAGCCGTAGGGCATCGCCACGCCCGGCAACTCCGCGCGCATGTCGACGAACCAGCGGGTGCGCGCCTCCTCAAGCCGAGCCTCCAGACCCGGTCGCCCGATTCCGATCTCAAACGGCAGGCACCGCAACGGCAACCCGCCCTCGATCAACACCAGCCGCCCGCCGGGCCGGCACAGCCGCGCCAGCTCGGCCACTCCGGCCTGCTGGTCCGCCAGGTGGTGCACCACACCGGAGGCCCACACCAGGTCAGCGGCGCCGTCGGGCAACGGAAGGGCGTCAACCCGGCCGGCGACCCAGTCGACCCGCCCATCGAGGCCGAGGTCTCGTGATCTGTGCTCCGCGATGGACAGCAACCGGGGATCGCGGTCGATCCCAAGCACGCGGGTTTCGGCAGGCAGCCGCGCGGCGAAGGCGTGCGCCGCTCCGCCGGCGCCACATCCCGCGTCCACCACGACATCGGCCGGCGGTTCGGTCAGCAGCCACTCCACCACCGCCTCGACCCAGCCGCGGTCGAACGCCGCGCTGAGCGCCAGCGTGTCCAACCAGGTCTCAGCCATCTGATCATCGATCGACGGCGAACCCGACTTGTCGCTCACTGCCACCCCCTGAGTCACATGCGCGGACCGCGCCCGGCCGCAGGCTCGACCATGCATACCACGCGACGCGCCTCGCGACGCACATCGGCAGTTGACCGCGTGAGAGCTGATCGTTGCTTAGCCCTCAACCTGGACAGACGGATTTCCGGAGTACGCGGCGCGCCGCGGCTTCGCGAGGAGGTTGTCCGTCGTCAGCGGACTGAGAGTGAAAGGAGAGTACCCACTCCTTCCACTCTCAACATACAGCGGACCGGGGGACTTGCGGCAAGACCCGGGTCGTGCCGCAGAATCGCTGGTCGAGGCCAGAACCTGCGGAAAGTGGGAGTCGCGAGGTGCGTGTGTTGTTGTCGACGACCGGGTCGCGCGGGACGTCGAACCGGTGGTGGGACTCGCGGTGCGGTTGCGGGCACTCGAAGCGGAGGTGCGGGTGTGCGCGCCCGCCGGACTTCGCGGAGCGGCTGGCGGTGTGACGTGAACCCCCTGAGTACCAGCGCATTTGACCTTCCCGACCACCTCGCCGCCAAGGCCGACCTGGCGCTGATCGCCGGCGACGAGCGGCACTTCGCGGCCATCGCGGAGAGCCTCGAGCAGTCGATCGCCGACCTGTCGGACCGCCTCGATGCCGAGCGCAAGGCACCCGGCGGCATCGGCCAGGAGGCGATGGACCGGGACATGGAGATCCACCGGCTGACCGCTCGCCTGCGCGCCCTGCGTCGCTTCGGTTTGGACCTGTGCCTCGGACACATGGTCAGCGCGGACGACCCCGAGCCCGTGTACGTCGGACGACTCGCACTCAAGGACAGCGCGGGTCGTCGGCTGTTGATCGACTGGCGCTCCCCCGCGGCCGCGCCGTTCTTCGGAGCGACCCACGCCAACCCGATGGGTCTGGCAAGCCGCCGCAGGTATCGCTGGACCCGCGGCCGGATCAGCGACTACTGGGACGAGGTCTTCACCCCAGACGGGCTTGCCAACGACGCCGTGCACGTTGCCCTTGAT
>WHSM01000192.1 GCA_009380105.1 Micromonosporaceae bacterium | reverse complement strand
CGTCCCACCAGCCGAGGTGGTAGCCGGCGACCTGCCGCATCGAGTGGGGCAGCGTGTCGACCGCCGCCCGGAGCGCCGGCTCGACCAGTTCCCGGCTGTCGGCGAGCACCTGCGTGACGGTGCGCGGCTCCGGCGGCCCGGAACCCCCCGTTCCTCGCGCCCGGTCCGGTCCTCGGGTCCGGTCCGGTCCTCGTGTCCAGTCCGGTCCTCGGGTCCGGTCCGGCACCGCAGATGTCACCGACTCTGCGACTCCCATGCTCCACCTCTCGTTTCGGGTCCCGCACGGCGCGTCGCGTTCTCGCGGCTTCGAGGGCTGCTGAAGCGACGAGACGTCGACACCGTGGCGATGGGCGGCCAAGGACTCCTCAGTGACCGAGTTCGACGTGCTCCAGCACACCCAGGGCGTTCGGCACCAGGACCGCCGCCGAGTAGTACGCGCTGACTTGGTACGAGATGACCCCCTTGTCACTGATACCCATAAATCGAACATTCAGCCCGGGCTCCACCTCGTCCGGGAGGCCGGTCTGGCGCAGGCCGACCACTCCCTCGTCCTCGACGCCCGTGCGCATCGCCAGAATCGAAGTGGTGTTCGCCTGAGTGATCGGGATCTTGTCGCACGGGAAGATCGGCACGCCGCGCCATGTGAGCAGCTTCGTGCCGTCGATGTCGGCGGTCTGCGGGTAGACGCCGAGCTTGGTGCACTCCCGCCCGAACGCCGCGATGGCCCGCGGTTGGGCCAGGAAGAGCCGCGTCTTGCGGCGCCGCGACAGCAGGTCGTCCATGTCCAACGGCGTCGGCGGGCCGCCGCGGGTGTGGATCCGCTGCTTCAGGTCGGCGTTGTGCAGCAGCCCGAAGCTCCGGTTGTTGATCATGTCGTGCTCCTGCCGCTCCCGCAGGGCCTCGATCGTCAGCCGGAGCTGCTGCTCGGTCTGGTTCATCGGATCGTTGTAGAGGTCGGCGACCCGGGTGTGGACCCGCAGCACGGTCTGGGCGACGCTCAGCTCGTACTCCCGCGGAGAGGTCTCGTAGTCGGCGAACGTGCCGGGCAGCTCCGGTTCGCCGTCGTGGCCGGACGCCAGCGTGATCTCGGCCTCGCCGTGCTTGTTGGCGGGGAGCTTCGGCCGGGACCGCACGTCGTCGAGGTGCGCGCGCAGCGCCGGAGACCGGTCGGCCAGCTCGGCGAAGTCGCGCCGCGGCAGCGTCAGCACGGTGCACGGCGTGACCGCCTTGACCGTGAACTCCCAGATCGCCTCCGACTCCAGGAGCGACTGCTCGCCGAAGTGCTCGCCGTCGGCCAGGACGCCGAGCGAGGTGGACTCGCCGTACTTGCCGACGCCGGACTTGCCGACCTTGCCGTGCGCGATCAGGTAGAGCGCTTCGACCGGGTTGCCGAACTCGGCGATCACGTCGCCCTTCCGGTGCTCCCGTTGCTGGAACCTGTCGGCGAGGGCGGTCAGGCTGTCGTCGTCGTCGAAGTCGCGCAGCAGCGCCAGTTCCCGCAGCTCCTGGGGGATCACGCGCACCTCGGCGCCGATGTTGGTGAAGGTGACGCGGCCGTCGCCGACCGCGTAGCTGAGCCGGCGGTTGACGCGGTATGCGCCGCCGGTCGCCTCTGTCCACGGCAGCCTGCGCAGCAGCCAGCGTGGGGAGATGCTCTGCATCTGCGGGACGGACTTGGCAGTGGTCGCGAGGTTGCGCGCCGCCTGCGTGCTGAGGCTGAGTCGGGCCTGGTCGGCGGCGGCCGGCTGAGCCTGTTCGGTCACTGTCATCGAAAACACCACCGTTCTTTATGGAGTACGGGACAGCGCGCTGACTCGCGCCGCCGCTGTGCCGGGGCCGGTGGGCCGGATGAGCCGGCGCGTCGACGGACGCGTCGGCGCTGCGGACGCCGCCCGGTGCCGGCCGGTCAGCTCGTGCCACCGCAGCTCGCCCGCGATCCAGTCCCGGGTGCCGTCAACGTGCCTGCGGACCAGGTCGCGGGCGGCCGCGTCGAGGTCGAATTCGTCGAGCGCCGCGGGCAGATCCTCGGCTGCCGCGCGCTCGAACTGCCGGAGCCTGGCTTCGACCAGGTCGGCGACGACGTCGACGGCGTGCTGCAGGTCGCTGTCGAAGAAACGCCGCACCACGTTGACTCCGTTGAGGATTCCGCCTTCTGTGCGCATCTCCCGCTGGTAGGAGTAGATGTCGTTGCGCAGCGGACCGACCTCGCCGAACGTGCGCGTCAGTGTGCGCATCGGCCCTGAGGCGAGCAGTTCGCCCGGAACCTCAGCCGCCAACGCGTGCCCGGCGAGGCTCGCCGAGAACACCGCGGCGTTGCGGCGCATCTCGACGTAGTCGACGGGGTCGGGCGTCCGGTTCTGGATGATGTGCGCGATCTCCCACGACCGGTACTCGTTGAACTGGTTGACCTGGCCGCGGAAGCGCCGCAGCAGGTCCGGCGCCATGCGCGGGGCCGTGCGCCGCCACACGTCCGCCAGGCCGCGCTCGGCCGGGTCGGTCGGCGGCGGCGCCGTCGCCGGGTCGTCCGGCATGAACGCGGCGAGCCGGGCGATGCACGCCTTCGCGCCGGCCAGATCGCGGCGGCGCTCGAACGTCTCGACGAACAGGTCGTCGAAGTACCAGCCCCAGGTGTGCCAGTCGCCGACCAGCTCCAGCGCGGCGGCCCCCACGCTCGGATGGGTGAGCGCGGCGAACAGCCCGTAGTCGGACGCGTCGAAGTGCGGCTCCGTCCACACGGTCCCGTCGATCATCCCCAGCTCGCCGGCCCAGGTCTTGACGTGATCGCGCGCCTGGTCCAGGTGCGGGTTGAGCTTTGCCGGGTACGGCATGTAGAAGTCCGGCATCTCGAACTCCTCCGAGGCGTACCGCACGACCTCGCCGCGCGCCGGCGGTGGCTGCGCCGCCAGGCTGGGAGCCGCGGGGCCGGGAGCCGGCCGGCTGGGCGCCCTCCCGGTCGCCGCCGGCAGGCGTCGGTCGGGGGTGCTGTGGGCGCGCAGCAGCGCCCCGACCTGGGCGGCGGAGACCCCGATCCCGCTGGGCAGGCCGAGCCCGGCAGGCATCCCGAGGGAGCTCGGCGATCCCAGCGGGCAGGCCCGGTCCCGCGTCTGGGCGTTCATGTAACGACTGGACCGCAGGTGCCACTCGTGGCCGCCGGCCTGCCAGTCCTGCAGCCCCTTCGCGTACGCCAGCACAGTGGCCTGCTGCGCGGGGCTCAGCAGATGCTCGGCGAACAGGACCGGCAGTTCGGTGAGCGCGGTGTTCTCGAACTGGCGCATCCGTGAGGTCAGCACCTCGTTGGCGAGGCCGGCGGCCTGCTGGGGCGTGAGCGCGAAGAACCGCTCCAGCACCAGGACGCCGTTGTTGACCTCGCCCTCCTGCTCGGTCTCCCGTTGGTACGAGAAGATGTCGTTACGCAGGTGCACCGCGTCGGAGAACGCGTCCTTGAGCACGCGGAGCGGACGCGTGCCGGCGACCCTGGCCGGGATCTCCGCTCTGGCCGCGTGCTCCACCAGACCGGCGGACCACGGCGCGCCGCCAACCCTGCGCCGCATCTCGACGTACTCGATTGGATTCGGCGCCCGGTCGGAACTGATGTTGCGGAGTTCCCACAGCGACTCGTTGAGCAGGTGGCGGGTGCTCTCCTCGAACCGCCGCCGCCAGTCGGCCGACCGCTGTGGCGCCGTGCGCCGCCACAGGTCGGCCAGCCCCCGCTCGACCGGGTTGGAGGGCTCAGGCCCGGCGACCCCATCGGCGCCGTGGTCGGGCGGGTTCGGCATGAACGCCGGCAGCCGGTCGAGGTGAGCCTTCGCGCCGGCCTGGTCCCCGGTCTTCTTGTAGGCCTCCAGGAAGTGGTCGTCGAAGTAGAACACCCAGGCGTACCAGTCCGTCACCAGCTCCAGGTCCGGGGCCGAGGCGTCCGGGTGGGTGTAGGCGCACAGCAGGGCGTAGTCGTGGGAGTCGAACGCCGCCTCGCCCCAGACGGCTGTCTGCCCGGGCCCCTCCCGGCAGTCGATCATCCCCAGCTCCCGCGCCCACGCCTTGCTGTGCGCGCGCGCCTGCTCCAGGTGCGGGTGCAGCCGGGCCGGGTGCGGCAGGTAGAACTCAGGCAGCTCGAACGGCTGCGTCCCGTCGGTGGCGGGCATCGTCTCAGCCTTCCCGCCCGATCTCCGCGTGCTCCAGCACGGCGAGGGCGTCCGGCACCAGGACGGCGGTCGAGTAGTAGGCGCTGACCAGATACGAGATGATCGCCTGCTCGCTGACGCCCATGAACCGCACGGACAGGCCGGGCTGGTACTCGTCCGGGAGGCCGGTCTGGTGTAGGCCGATGATGCCCTGCTTCTCCTCGCCGGTGCGCATCAGCAGGATCGAGCTGGTGTTGGTCTCGCTGACCTGGATCTTGTTGCACGGGAAGATCGGCACACCTCGCCACGCCGGCAGCATGTGGCCGTTGACGTCCACGCTCTGCGGGTAGACGCCGGCCTTGTTGCATTCCTGGCCGAACGCCGCGATGGTGCGCGGATGAGCCAGGAAGAACCCCGGGTCCTTCCACACCAGCGCCAGCAGCTCGTCCATGTCGTCGGGCGTCGGCGGACCGGTGCGGGTGTGGATTCGCTGCTTGAGGTCGGCGTTGTGCAGCAGGCCGATCTCGCGGTTGTTGATCATCTCGTGCTCCTGCCGCTCCCGGAGCGCCTCGATGGTCAACCGCAGCTGCTGCTCGACCTGGTCCATCGGCTGGTTGAACAGGTCGGCGACCCGGGTGTGGACGCGCAGCACGGTCTGGGCGACGCTCAGCTCGTACTCCCGGGGGGAGGTTTCGTAGTCGACGTAGGTGCCCGGCAGCGGCGGCTCGCCGTCGTGCCCGGACGCCAGCGCGATCTCGGCCTCACCATGCTCGTTGCGCTTGCGCGCCATGCCGGCCTGGGACTGCTCGAGGTGCTCGCGCAGCACGTCGGACTGCTCGACCACCTCGTCGAAGGCCCGCTGCGGCAGCATCAGCACGGTGCACGGGGTGACCGCCTTGACCGTGAACTCCCAGATGCTCTGCGGGTCCGCGAGCGTCTCGTCGCCGAAGTGGTCGCCGTCGGCGAGCACTCCGAGCTCGGTCTCGTCGCCGAACTTGCCGGGGCCGTGCTGCTTGACCTTCCCGTGCGCGATCAGGAACGCCTGGTCGGACTGGTGGCCGAACTCCGTGATCACGTCCCCCGGCTGGTACTCCTGCTGCTCGAATCGGCCGGCGAGCGCCGCCAGGACGTCGGGCTCGTCGAAGGCGCGCAGCAACGGAAGCTCACGCAGCTCCTCGGGGATCACCCGCACCTCGGCGCCGACGTTGGTGAACGTCACCCGGCCGTCGCCGACGGCGTAGGACAGCCGCCGGTTGACCCGGTACACGCCGCCGGACACCTGCACCCACGGCAGCAGCTTCAGCAGCCACCGGGAGGTGATGCCCTGCATCTGGGGCACGGACTTGGTCGTCGTCGAGAGATTGCGCGCCGCGGCGGGGCCGAGGCTCAGGCGGGTCTGCTCCTCTTGCGGGCTGGTCGCCGGCTGGGCCGAGTCGGTCACGGTCATCACGCACACCACCAATTCAGGTCGTCGCTGGGTGAATCCAGCATGTGAATGGACGTGGGTCGAGAAGCGGTTCGATCTCACGTGCCGCTCGACCCGAAAGCTGCTTCAAGTCGCTGAGCCTTTCTGGGCGCGGCCGTCCCCGGCCGCCAGGTATGTGGGAAACGCTGGCCGCTTGACTCGTGTCTTTATGGAGTTCGGTTTATGTGGACTGGCTTGCGGACCCTTCTCAGGACAGGCGGACGCTCAATTTCACGGTTTCTTGGTCGGGCCAGACGACGTCCACCTGGCCCGTGGCGTCGGCGTACTCGCCGGTGCCGCCGAGGATCGCGCCGGTGGACTCGCGCGGATAGCCGCCGAAACGGTTGATGATCCTCTGGTAGTGGATCTGGCTCGCTTCCAGTTGGAGCACGATCGACCCGAGAACGATCGGGCCTTCCGTGGTCAGCTCGACCACGAACGAGCTGGTGCTGGCCTGTCCGACCTGCTCTCCGGAGTCATCGAAAAGGTCGAGCAGCGCGATGTATGTCACGCCCAGGGTCGGCACTTCCGGCAGGGTGATCTCGGTGCGGCGCGCGGTCAGCTCCAAGGCGGCTTCCGAACGGCGGGCCGGTCCGGCGGGGGACCGGCCCGCGGCGGAGGGCTGGGCCGCGGCGGAAGGCTGGGCCGCGGCGGGGGACGCCGCCACGAACGGCGCCGCCGCTGCCAGGCCCATGGCCGCGAGGTGCGCTCTTCGTGTGCTCATGTGCGCTCCTTTCTCACACTGGGCTCGCTCTCACACTGGGCTCTGCCCGCACAGGGCTCCGGCTCGTCGACGGTGGTCATGGAAATTCCCGGAATCTGTCCAGGACGTGTGCGAACGCGTCCGGGCCCACGCCGGTGGGGCCGTCGAAGGGGTAGCTCATCTCCCAGGTGAGCCACAGTATGAAAGCGACCAGGCCGCTGAACGTGCTCGTCATCAGGAAGTGGGGCAGGTACCTGGTGTAGTCGTAGAAGAACGTGAACCCCACTGTGATGACAGTGCCGCCCAGGAGGCCGGCCCACATCACCGGAGGCACGGAGGGCTCCACCGCCGACGTGCGTTCCCGCCGGGCGTCGACCAGCTCGTTGATAGCGTCCAGCGTCTGGGTCATGAGGATCTCGTCGCGCGGCGTCGTCGGCCGCAGCGAGTGGGCGGTGACCCGCATCTGGCCGACGAGGGAGCGCGCTTCCGCGCTGGTCTTCCCCTCGCGCATGAGGGGCCACTCTTTGTCGACAACGACAGCGGCGTAGCTGCTGGCGAGATCTTTCAGCTCGCCCTGTTGCGGCTCCGGCATGCCGCGGGCGGTGAAGTAGATCTGGGAGAGCTTGTTCGCCTCGGCCTGGCTGTCGTCGTCCGCCTGGTCCGCGGCCTCCCACACGATGATCACCACGAAGGCGAGCAGGATCGTGTAGAGCATGCCGACCATCTGGTGGATCGCGATGAGCACGTCATGGTGCTCCTGTTTGGTGTCGCCTGGGATGAGCCGACGTGCGAGCGCCACCAGCGCTCCCGTGGCGATGACGGTCGCGGTGGTCAGCAGCAACCCCTCAACCATGTGCCAGCCCTCGGGTCGCGCCCCCGTGCTGAGCCCTGCCACGTTGCCGGGTGACGCTGCTCCGCAGGTGCGTCTGCGCCATTGCCGGTCACCCCCGCCGCGACACGTCGTCAGGTTCCTTGTGTACGCAAAGCAACGTTGCGTACACAAAGAGTAGGACAAACAGCGTATCCAGGCTGAAGGTTACGGAGGTGTGCGTTATCTCATAATATTATGAAATGTCTATTATGCCTGGCCCGGAGGGCCCGGCCGTCGAGTTGTGACGGTTGGGGCTCAGAGGAAGTGGGCCGGCGATGTCGTCGTGTCGCCGACGCGCTTGCGGCCGCGCCGCCCGGGCCTGCGGTCCGCCGCTCCGGAGTTGTGATCTTCCTCGGCCGACTCCGGCACGCTGGTCGCCGGCTCGTCGTACCAGATGTCTTCGACGAACTCGTCCACGAGAGGCACCGCCGCAACCATGGGCAATACGGTGTCAGGGTGATATTTCTCGCGGTCGACGGCATTGTTTCAGCAGTGCTAAATCATCGGCCGCCGCCGGCATGAGCGATGTCAGCGGGCCAGCTCAGGCTGGCGTTGCCACACCGCGGCATCGTGGTCGTCCTCGTCGAACCGGCGGCGCAGCCAGAGCAGTAGCGCGCCGGCCACGCCGAGCACCGCGCCCAGAATCGTGAGCAGCAGCGGTCCGCGCCAGGTCAGGGTCTGCAGCTGAGCGTTGGCATTCTTGGTCTTCGCGACGTTCTCGGCGACGGACTTCTCACTCAGGCTCATCGTGCCTTCGAGCAGCGTGAGCACGCCTGGGCCGTCAGGATCCTCCAGCGTCTGGCGCGTGGTCTCTGTGCCCTTGACGACGATCCCGGTGAGCGGCTCCACCCAGAGCGTGCGGTGGTTGGCGTAGTAGCGGTCAGCGACAACACTGTCCTTGTCCGACCCGAACAGGTGGCCTGGCGCCTCGCGTTCCTCGATCTTGACGCGGGAGACCTTCTGTTCGAACTTGTACGTCAACAGCCCGTCGACCGACTCCTCGCCGACGTGCTTGATCGGCAGGGCGCGGCGCAGCGTGGTGTCGAAGTACTTGTGGTCGCGG
>WHSM01000466.1 GCA_009380105.1 Micromonosporaceae bacterium | reverse complement strand
TTCGATTCGGACGAGCCGGCGTACATCCTCTTCACCTCCGGGTCCACCGGCGAGCCGAAGCCGGTGGTGACCCCGCGCCGGGCGATCGCGACCACGGTCCGGTCGCTGCGGGACCTGTTCGGCATCACCCCGGACGACCGCGTGCTGCAGTTCGCATCGCTGAACTGGGACACGTGCTTCGAGGAGATCCTGCCCACGCTGACCGTGGGGGCAGCGCTCGTCTTCAACGACGAGGCGCACTCGGGCTCGTTTCCGCGGTTCCTGCGGATGATCGAGCGGGAGCGGATCACCGTGCTGAATCTTCCGACGGCGTTCTGGCACGAGCTCGTCCACTATCAGTCGGACACCCGCGCCGGACTGCCCGATTGTGTGCGGGCGGTGGTGATCGGCGGCGAGGCCGTGAACCCGGCGCGGTTGGCTGACTGGTGCGACCTGGACGCCGCGCGAATCCGTTTGATCAACACCTACGGGTGCACGGAGACGACGCTCATCACCCACGCCGTCGACCTGCACGGGCCACAGGCCCCCCACTTCGACACCCCGTGGCGGGAGACGGAACGGGCGCCGATCGGGTGGTCGCTCCCGCACGTGCTGGAGCACGTCACCGACGAGGGCGAGCTGCTGATCGGCGGCCCCGCGCTGGCGCTCGGCTACCGCGGCCTGCCCGAGGCGACGAGGGCCCGGTTCGTCGACGTCCCCGGCGGCCGGCACTTCCGCACCGGTGACCGGGTGCGCCGATCGCCGGACGGGATGCTCGTCCCGGCGGGCCGATTCGATCACGAGGTGAAGGTGCGGGGCATCCGGGTCGACCCCGGTGAGGTCGAGGCCCACATCGCGGGCCATCCCGGCGTGAGCGCGGTGGCGGTGGTGGGCGACCTGGTCGCCGGGCGCACGGCGCTGCTCGCGTACGTCGTGCCCCGCCCCCACGCCGACGTCAGCACGCTCGATGCCGACCTCCTCGGCTACCTGCGGACGCGGGTCCCGCCTCACCTGGTTCCCAGCCGGATCACCGTCGTCCCCACGCTCGTGCGCACCGCGAGCGGAAAGGCCGACCGGACGAAGACCCACCAGCGACACGCGACCCACGGCCGAGGCAAGGAGTCCGATGAGCGTTGACGGCATTGTGGACATCTTCCGTCGGGTCCTGGAAACCACCGATGTGACTGCGGATTCAGACTTCTTCGCGCTGGGTGGCGACTCGTTGATCGCGACCAGGGTGCTCAGCGCGGTCGCCCGGACATCCGGCGCCGAACTGTCGTTCGACGACTTCGTGGCGGCGCCGACCCCCGGCGCACTCGCGAAGAAGATCGCGGACGTGTGCGCATGAGCGTTGTCGTGGTGGGCGCCGGCCTGGCCGGTCTCACGGCCGCTGCCGGTCTCGCCGCTCGCGGGTGCGAAGTCGCGGTGTTCGAGGCGCGCGACCGGGTCGGGGGCCGGACGCACGGTGTCGAGGTCGCGCCGGGAAGCTGGGTTGACGCTGGCGCCGCATACCTCGGCGATCGGCACACCGCGCTGACGGACCTGATCGCAGAGCTGGACCTGAAGACCACCCCTACCACCGTGACCGGGGCCAGCCGGTTCGCGCTCGGAGCCCGGGACGACACCAGGTCGGGACGGTTCCCGCCGCTGAACGCCGTCGCGCTGGGCGCGATGTTCGACCTGCTGGAGGAGTTGACCAGCGCGGTGCGGGTCGACGCTCCGTGGCTCACGCCGGACGCGGCCGCCCTGGACACGCTCACCGCCGCGGAGTGGGCCGAGCAGAACCTCACCCACCCCGATGCCCGGCTGTTCTTCCCGCTGTTCCTGGGAGAGATGATGGCCGCCGATCCGGCGGACGTGTCTGTCCTGCACATGGCGTTCTATCTCCGCTCAGGCGGTGGCGTCCGTTACCTGAACGCGTTCGAAGGCGGCGCCCAGCAGGACCGGATCGCCGGCGGCGCCCATCAACTGTGCCAGCGACTCGCCGCCAGACTGGGCGACGTGGTGCGGCTCGCCGATCCGGTGCGGGCGATCCACCAGGACGACGCCGGGGTCACCGTGTGCTCGGCGAGCGGCGAATTCCGGGCCAGCGCCGCGGTGGTGGCGCTGCCGCCGCTGCTCGCCGACGCGATCGACCACCGGCCCGCCCTGCCGGCACGCCGGGCCGGCGAGCGGACCGTCCCCGGTTGCGCGGTCAAGGTGCACCTGGTGTACCCGGAGCCGCTGTGGCGCGATCACGGCCTGTCCGGTTGGTCGGTGAACGCCGAGGGGCCGCTGCTGTCCACCGTGGACGACTCGCCGGCCGAGGGCGCCGTCGGCGTGCTCACCGGTTTCGTCACCGGGCGCGAGGCGCGCCGGTTCGGGGCACTGTCCGCTGGCGAACAGCGGGAGGCGGCGATCGCCCAGGCCGGACGGATCTTCCCGCGACTGCCGCCACCAATCGGGTGTGTGGTGAGCGACTGGGTGAACGAGCAACACAGCCGGGGCTGCTACGCCGCCCTCTTCGGGCCGGGCGACTGGCTCGGACACGGCCCAGGACTGGCGACCCCGCACGGCCGGGTGCACTGGGCCGGCACAGAGACGAGCACCGAGTACTTCGGGCTCATGGAAGGCGCGATCCGCTCGGGCCACCGGGCGGTCTCGGAAATCCTCGCACAGCACTGACCTCGTTGGGAGATCGCGATGACTGACGTCAGCTCCATTGCCCCCTTGGCCGCCCGGCGACAGCTGATGACCGAGCCTGCCCTCGGCGCCGGCAACTTCCTGGACCACGCCTTGGCGGTGAACCCGAACCGTTTTGTGCCGTACGCCTACAGCCATCACACCGACCATCGCGGCGAGGTGGTGCTCCGTGGCCACAGCCTGCTCGACCTGGCCGCCCTCCGCGACGGGTACGCCAAGTGGTACTGGGCCAACGGTGTGCGGCCGGGCGAGCCGGTCGGCGTCGCCGTCGCCGAGGGCATGGAGCCGTTGATCCATTTTCTCGCGCTGTCCGCGCTGGGCGCGATCCCGGCCATGATCAACGACGCGATGCGGCCCGACCTGATGGTCCGCTACCTCAACCATGTCGGCGTGGTCGGCATCGTCGCCGACGACACGACCCGGCTGGCGGCGGCGTACCGGGCCGACCCGCAGCGTCGGCCCCGGTTCATCGCGCTGGCGGCCGAGGTGCAGGCGTTCGACGCCGAATCGGCGCAGCTGCCGGCGGTGTATCCGTACCAGCAT
>WHSM01000309.1 GCA_009380105.1 Micromonosporaceae bacterium | reverse complement strand
CGCCGCCTCATGCCTCGATGACGGCCGCAGGCCACACGAATTCGTACCCAGGACAGTGATCTTGTGGGTTGGGCCTGGGTGGACCGGGTGCAGGTCAGCTCTTGAGGGCGCTGCCGGACTGGTAGGTCTCCCAGTCCATGTCCCAGCCGGTCCAGCCGTCGCCCTTGCCGACTCGGGTCTCGGTGTTCCGCACGGTGACCGGCGTGCCGATCCGGGCCAGGTTGAACAGGTGCCTGGCGTTCTTCGTCGAAAGGTTGACGCAGCCGTGTGAGACATTGCGCCTGCCCTGGTCGGCGACCGACCACGGCGCCGCGTGGATGAACTCGCCACCCCACGTGAGGCGCATCGCGTAGTAGACCTTGGTGCGGTAGCCGTCGGCGGAGTTCACGGGCACCCCGTACGTCGAGGAGTCGAACCACGTCTCGGACTGCTTGCCCATCACCACCAGGTTGCCGCTGGACGAGGGTGTCTTCGCTTTGCCGAGGCTCACCGGCATCGTCTTGATCGTCTCGCCGTTCTTGGTGACGGTGAGCCGCTTGGTCTTGTTGGCCACGTCGATGCGCACGTCCTCGCCGACCACGACATTCTCAGCGGTCCGGTCGCGCTTGCCGTACCAGCCGTCCCCGAACGGGAACCCGCCGATCGCGATCCGCACCGAGAGCGTGGTGCCGGGCTTCCAGAATTCCTTCGGCCGGTAGTGCGCCTGCGAGTCGTTGAACCAGTGCCAGGCCCCCTCGGCCGGAGGGTCGCTCTTCACGAAGAACCGCTTCTCCACAGCGGCGCGGTCCTTCACAGGGCGGTTGAACTCGAGCACCACCGGCATCCCGACGCCCACCTTCTGGCCGTCGAAGAGGTAGAAGCCGGCGCCCGTGATCCGCCCAGGCGCCGACATGGTGGTGAACGTCGTCTTCTTGGTGACCTTGCCCCCGGTCTTGTTAACCGCGGTGATCGTGGCCCGGTACGTCGCGCCGTACTCCAGTTGCCGGGCGGGCACCCATGCGGATTTGTCCTCCCGCAACTCGCCCTTGACCATCTTGCCTGAGCTGGAGGTGAGCGTCACGTCGAGTTTCTCGGCGTCCTCCAGCTTCAGGCCGATCTCCGTGCTGGTCGGCACGTTCTCAGCTTTCGGCTTGGGCGAGGTGATCGCCAGCTTCAGCGGCCCGCCTGCGGCGCCCACCTCACCGGGGTTGTGCCACTTCGCTTTCGGGCTGGCGCCGCAGCTCGTCAGCGCGAGCGCGGCGGCGAGCGCCAGCACGACGGCGCCGGTGACGCGCCGCCCCTGCCGGGCTCTGATGATCGATGCGACCATGGCCTCCCCGATTCCCGCCTCGAACCATGTGCGCGAACGCGTTCTCCGCTCAACTGGTAAACGTGCGAGCGCCCCGGATCGGTTGCACCTCGGGCGCACTTCTATCGTGCACCATGGGTGCGACATTGCCTACGGGGAGTTGGATAACCTCGTTGGTAGGCGGCCGGTCTGGCATGCTAGTGTTCCTAGCCGTTGCGCGCCGTTAGCTCAATTGGCAGAGCAGCTGGCTCTTAACCAGCGGGTTCGGGGTTCGAGTCCCTGACGGCGCACCATTTTCACTGCCTCTGACCTGCGGTTTCGCCGGATGATGGGCTGGCTGCGGTCGACCGTCGCGGCGTGTGGGTCCCGGGTGGGGCCGGCGTGGGTCCGACCAGGTCTCGGGTTCTCCATCGGCGCGGGCCGGCTTTGTCTCGTGCGCGCGTCGGGGGTCGCGGCGGGGTCGTAGCGCACGTTGGCGGGCCATGGAGCGTTCGCCGCGTAAGACCAGGGTGGCGGTGGCTTCGGCGGCTTGGCGGGCCAGGCCGGGCAGCACGCTGGCGTAGGTGTCGGCGGTGCAGATGATGCTGTGGTGGCCGAGCATGGCCTGCACGGTCTTGAGGTCGTTTCCGGCCGCGAGTGACAGGCTCGCCGCGCCGTGGCGCAGGTCGTGGAATCGCACCGGCGGCAGGCCCGCCTGTTCGGCGAGGCGGCGAAAGGTGCGGGTGACGTGGCCGGGGCTCAGCGGCTTGCATTGCCGGCCGGCGAACAGGAACTCCGACGGCGCCGCGGCGGGGGTGTCGGCGCGGAGCCGCCGCAGCACGGCGAGGGTGCCTGTGTCGAGGGCGAGGGTGCGGGCGCCGCTGTGGGTCTTGGGCGGGCAGAGCGCCGTCCGGCCGTCTAGTTCCTGGACCTGGTGCGAGACGGTGAGGGTCGCGGCGTGCAGGTCGATGTCGCACCAGCGCAGCCCGAGCACCTCGCCGCGCCGCAGCCCGAGCAGCGCCGTGAGGTGCAACAGCGGGTGTAACTGGTGGCCGCGGGCGTGGCGCAGGAATGCCGCGGTCTGCGCCGCGGTCCACACCGCGATCGGCGGGCGCTGCCCGGTGGCCCGCCACAACCCCACCCGCGGCTCGGTCCACACCACCGCTCTCGGTCGGCGCCCGGACGGTAGTTCCACCCACCGGCCGGGGTTCTGCGTGATCAGGCCCCGGCGGATCGCCGCGTTGAGCGCGGCGTGCAGCACTCCCCGGATGCGGTGCAGCGTGCCGGGCGCCAGCGGCCGGTCTCTCCTTGGGTTGGCGCGTAGCAACGCGGTGAACATCGCCTGCACCCGGCCCGCGGTCAGCTCCCGCAACGGGAACCCGCCCAGCCAGGGCCGCAGGTAGTCCCGGACGTGCTGCCCGTAGATCTTGCGGGTCGAGGGCCGCAGCGCGTGGCGCGTGGCCAGCCACACGTCCAGCCACTGCCCGACCGTGACCAGGCTCAGGTCCGGGTCGACGTCGCCGCCCAGCCAATAGGCCTGGGCCGCCCGCGCCGCGGCGTGGGAGCGGAAGCCGCCGCGGCGCAACCGCTGCCGGCGCCCGTCCCGCGCGGCCGGTAGTTCTGCCGCGAAGTACCAGCTGCCATGCCCCCGCGTGCCCAGCAGCGGGCACCGCGCGCCCCACCGCCGGCCCTCTGCTCGGTTCACACACCCGCACCGTTTGAAAACACCGGGACCCGACATCGGCCCACTCCCTCCTAGCCATCCCAACGCAGGCTGCGGGCCGGAGGCCGACCGTTCGTGACCGCTGTGCCAGCAAAGGGGAGCAGTCGGGCACATGCCTGCCCCTCCTCGTGCCGCTGGCGTGCGCTGCCAGCGGCCCTACGTCACTGAGCACGGGCACCGCCTACGCCCTGACCAGGTGCAAGTCTGACCGGCAACCGCGTTTCCGGTCGGCTTTGCCGGTCATAAGGCCCGCGCGTCATAGGGCTCCGCGCGGCGGCGGGGCGCTGCGGCGACGCGGTGGCTGGGGCACGTCGGCCGGCGTGATCGACCGCTGGCCGCCTGGGTTGTATTACCGTCGTGGTGTGGAGCAGCCTGATCGTCGATCGCCATACCAACCCATGAGCCTGGTACGGCTGGCTGGTCTGTTGGCCCGGTCTGAGGACTCATCTCGATGGCGGTTGGTGGCGGAGTTCCTGGAGGAGTACCGCTGGGAGCCGCCCGCTACGCGTCTCGCGTTGCTGGAGCGCGAGCCTCCGGCGGTGGGCGACGAGCGCTGGGACGTGTTCCTGGCCGCCCTGGCTGAACACCTGGCTGCTCGGGATGGCCGCGGGGCGCCGCTGTGGGTGGAGTCCCGGTCGTTGCGTCGGTTCTGGTTTCCGTTCAACACCCGGGCGGCGCGGGTGGACGCGCTGGTGCACGCCCCGGCGGCGTTCCGCCGTCGCGGTGTCTATGTCGCGGCCCAGGAGTTGGAGGTCGCGTGAGCAACGACGACCCCCTCTTGGACCGAGGGGCGATCGAGGAGGCGTTTAGTCGGCTGGGCGACCGGTTGGCCGGTCGTGGTGTCGTCGCTGACCTGTACGTGTTCGGCGGCGCGGCGATGGCCTTGGCCTATGACGCGCGGCGAGCGACACGCGATATCGACGCGGTGTTCCAGCCACACGGGATCGTGTTGGAAGAGGCGCGGGCGGTCGCGTTGGAGCTCGGGTTTCCTCCGTGGTGGCTCAACGAGCAGGCCAGCGTGTATGTCGCCCCGGGCGGGGACGCGGCGGCGCCGCGGGTGTTCGACCATCCGGGGTTGCGGGTGTCGGCGGCCTCGCCGGAGCATCTGCTGGCGATGAAGGTGCTTGCCGCGCGTCGTCGTGACGCCGAGGACATCAGGTTCCTGGTCAAGCACCTGCGGCTCTCCACCGTGGATGAGGTGTTGGCGCTGTGCGGCGAGGTCTTCGCTGATGAAGAGGTGCCTGCCCGGGCGCGCCTGGTTTTGGAGGACGTTTTCGGGGATCGGTGATGGGCGATGCCGCCGGTCGGGCGAACAGGTGCCCCGACGGCGCCGCGGTGGAGTTGTTGCCGGCGCCGACCTCCCCGATCTCGGGGACGTCACCCCTGACACCAGCGAACCCCATCACAACCTGTTCTCGAGTACGGAGACCGATTGACTGACCAACCCACCGACGCGGCGACACCCCTGGCCCTGCTGAAATGGGCTCGCCTGCCAGGTCCCGCCAAGGTCCTGGCCGCCGTCCGCCAGCGACTCGAATCCGGTCACGGGAGGGCTTGACAGTGAACCTCCCGGCTACTTGATGAGTGGAATGAATGCGGCTACCGCAGCGGCGACGGTTGCGATGAAGGTCAACATGTCTCGGACATATTTTCCGGGGCTGTCCGCCGGCATGCTGATGACCGCCACGTCTAGGTGCGTGTGTGCGGTGCGTGCCCGGCGTGAGGATGGGGCTGGCGGCTTGACCGGATTGTCTGGTCGATGCGCGTCGAGGTTGACCTTGCCAAGAGAAAGCACACGGAGCAGTCGGGCACTGCGCTGCCAGCGGTGACGATTCCCGCAGCCCAGCAGCCAGCCGTCGCGTGTATTCGGGCACAGTGTCCCGGCATCGGTTCGTTCCCAACATGGCAGGGGCAGCACGAACAACCACCACCCGAGCATGAGGAAGACCGAGAAGTACGAGTCGCCAACGTTCCACGGAGGCGGGGATGGCGCGCCACGAACGAGCTTGGGCGGACCGGCCAGCAGCTTGCTGTACTCGGGTGGGAGGCTGGTAACCACCAGCAGCAGGAGCAGCCCGAAGACGCCCCACTTCCCCCTGACGCCGAGCCTGCCACCAAGCGTCGAGGCTTTCCCGCGTCTGTCGCCCGACCGCCGTCGCCTTGCCACCCGCCAAACCTCCGCGATCAACCAATGTGGACAGATGGGTAAAGCCTGCCAGGTAGGTCAGATGGGCAGCAACGCTGCGATTGCTGTCGGCGTACGGGTCAAAGCGCTCAACCGGGTACGGCCGAGCGTGCGCAACGCTGCGTACGATGACGACATGCTGCGGGCAGAGTAACGCTTGGAGGGGCCTATGGCGATCGTGTTCGAACTCGTGATCAACTGCGGGCACGACCGCGGCGCCGCCGAGAATGCCAGCCGTCGCGTCGCCGCGCATTCTCCGCTGACGGCCGGGCCTCACCAGGTCAGGCTGCACAAGCCACTGACCAGTACCGTGCGCGACGCTGCTGGAGAGCCCTATCTGGAGATG
>WHSM01000317.1 GCA_009380105.1 Micromonosporaceae bacterium | reverse complement strand
CCGGCTCCAGCAGGCATGATGGCACAGCAGGCACGGGACACCTCGGATGGTCACGGACAGTGGCATGCCCATGATCACCAGGTCCCGTGCCTGCCTCGTGTCACGACACACCCCCACACCGCCTACTGCCGGGCGCTCTTATTCGTCGCATTCCACTACTACTGAGGGTGTCCTTACCGTCACAATGGAAGTGCTCCAACTCTGCTCGGTCGCGGCGATCGCAGGAGGACGATCCGTATGCGGGACTGGCCGGTAGTTGTGACGAACCGATGCGCGGAGGCCTGCGCCAAAGAGTTCGGGCTCTCCCAGAGCGACGGAGTCAAGGCGTGGCTCTACAAGATCATCGATGAGCGGGGTCAGGTGACCTCCGAACTGCCGAACCCGGTGGCGCCGCTGCGCAGCAGCTCGGGGTTCTTCATGGTCGCCGACAAGGTGGTGGTGCTGCCGCTGGCCAAGGCCCCCGACGGCACCGCTCGGTGGGTCGCCACCGACTGCAAGGTGTTCCCGTCGTACCGGCGACGCCACAGCAGCGGCGCGCGCCGCCAGGCCGGGACGCGGATCGATCCGCTGACGCTCGCCGGCGCCGAGTTGGTGCGCCACCTCAACCTGTCGCGCGCCGTGCTCAGCTTCCAGCGCCGCTGCGGCGGGGACCCTGACCCGGCCATCGCGCGCGAGCAGTTGCTCTGGGACGTCGCACGGGACGCGAGGGCGGTCACCACACCGCCGGACTGGTACCGCGGCGGGCAGGCCGACTTCTACGTCGTGTCCGGCGACGAGTACGTGCTGCCGGCGTCCCGCAAAGGCAGCGCCGGCTACTTCTTCGACGCGCTCAACTGCGTCCACCGCGCTGGCGAGCTTTTCGCCCTGCGCGGCACGGCGCTCGCCGCGCGTTGCCGCTTCGACCAGGAGACCATGCCGGCAGGCTCGCCGCGGCGGGAGCTGCTCGCCGCCGCGCTCACCGCGGACGGACAGCTGATGTGGCATCCGCCGCAGTGGGCGCGCCCGCATCCGATGGCACGGTTCTGGGTCGCCGCCACCGGCAGGCTCGCGGCGCCGGTCGCGTGGCAGCCGCAGCACCCCAGCCACCCGCTGCTCGTGCTCGACCTCGCCGAGCGGCTCTCGCTCGCGGACCGGGCCCGCCGGTGGCTCGGAGACCGGCGGGCGGGAGCCGCCTAGTGCGGTGACTGCCGACATTGTCGGCGGTCACGGCGTTCTTCGTTGGTCACCGCGCTGCGTCCGTGCCCAGGCGCTGCCAGAGAAATTCGAAGATCAACGCCCACTTGTACGCCGTCTGCTCATTGTCCGCCGCGCCGGCGTGTCCGCCTTCGATGTTCTCGTAGTAGCGCACATCCAGGCCCAGCTCCCGCATCCGCGCCGCCATCTTCCGCGCGTGGCCGGGGTGCACCCGGTCGTCCCTGGTCGAGGTGTAAAGCAGCGTCGGCGGAGCCGGCCGGACCGGATCGAGATTGTGGTACGGCGAATAGCGCCGCAGATAGGCCCAGTCGGCCGGATCGTCGGGGTCGCCGTACTCGGTCATCCACGAGTGTCCGGCCAGCAGCGTGTGGTAGCGGCGCATGTCCAGCAGCGGCGCCTGGCTCACGATCGCGCCGAACAGCTCCGGATACCGGGTCAGCATCACGCCCATGAGCAGCCCGCCGTTGCTGCCGCCCTGGATGCCCAGGCGGTTCGGCGTCGTGATGCCGCGCGCGATCAGATCGCGCGCCACGGCGGCGAAGTCCTCGTACACCTTGAGGCGGTTGTGCCGCATGACGGACTGGTGCCACTCGGGGCCGTACTCGCCACCGCCGCGGACGTTCGCCACGACGTACGTGCCGCCGCGCGCCAGCCAGCCCCGCCCGACGATCCCGCTGTAGCTCGGCGTCAACGCGATCTCGAAGCCGCCGTACCCGGTGAGCAGCGTCGGGCCGGTCGGCTCCGGCGGCCCCACCACGAAGTACGGGATCCGGGTCCCGTCGGCCGATGTGGCGAAGTGCTGCCGCGCCGTCAGCCCTGACGCGTCGAAGAACGCCGGCGCCTGCTTCAGGGTCTCAGGCTCCGGGCCGCGGTCCGCGCTGAGCGCGCCTGCGCCGAGCTTGCCTGCGCTGAGCTCGTCTGCGCCGAGTTCGCCTGTGCTGAGTTCGCCGCGCAGCAGTTTCGCGGGCTGGGTGAAGCCGCTGACGTCCAGGAAGTACTCGTCGCTGCGGTCGGGGTCGGTGTCGACCACCTTGGCGGCGGCCAGCTCGGGTGGCCCGGCGAGCGGCGCGGCACTCCACTCGCCTCCCGCGTCGCGTGGCGGCGTCAGCGCGGTCAGGCGGCTCTTCACGTCCTCCAGCGTGGTGAGGATCAGGTGGCTCCTGGTCCACGCGTAGTCTCCTAGCGACGTGCGCGCGTCCGGCTGGAACAGCACGGTGAGCTCGCGCTCGCCGGCCAGGTAGTCGCCTGCCAGGTAGGCGTTGAACCGCGCGGCCAGCAGCGCGCCGGCCGGGTACGTGCTCCCGCCGACCGTCCAGTTGGACCGGGTGCGGATCAGCAGCCACTCCCGGTGCGGCTCGGCCTCCGCGTCGTCCGGCACGTCGATGCGCGTCAGGCCGGTGGCGGTGCGCACGAACCGCTCCTTGCGGTAGAAGTCGATCCAGCGCGTGACGACGCCGCGGTCGTCGGCCGGGTCGTGCTCCGCCTCGGCCAGCACGTCGTCCGGTTTCGCCTCGTACACGGTGGCGGCCTCGGCGAGCGGCGTGCCGCGGCGCCACTCCTTGACCACGCGCGGGTATCCGGAGACAGTCAGCGACCCCGGGCCGAAGTCGGTCCCGACGTAGACCCGGTCGGCGTCGATCCAGCAGAGGAAGGTCTTCGCCTCCGGCAACGCGAAGCCGCCGTCGACGAACTCCCGGCGCTCCAGGTCGAACTCCCGCACCACTGTCGCGTCCGCGCCGCCCCGCGAGAGCTCGACCAGCGCTCGCTGCCATCCGGGGCGCAGCACCGACGCGCCCTGCCACACCCAGTTCTCGTCCTCGGCGGCGGCGAGCGCGTCCAGGTCGATCAGGACCTGCCAGTCCGGCCGCGTGTCGCGATAACTCTCCAAGCTGGTACGCCGCCACAGCCCCCGCACGTGGTCGGCGTCCTGCCAGAAGTTGTAGAGCCACGGGCCACGCCAGCGCACGTACGGGATCCGATCGTCGGCGTCGAGCACCTCGCGGATCTCGGCGTTCAGCGCCGCGAAGCGCTCGCCGCCGGCCAGCTCCGCTGTCGCGGCGGCGTTGCGCGCCCGTACCCAGGTCAAGGCTTCCTCGCCGGTGACCTCCTCCAGCCAGAGGTACGGGTCACGGTCTGCGGCGTCATGGTCTGCGGCGTCACGGTCTGCGGTGTCGTCCGGTGCGGCCATGGCCGCAAGTCTGCCAGCGCGGCCGCCTAGAGCCGCTCGATGATCGCCTCCGCCATCCGCTCAGGCGCCTCGATCGACGGCCAGTGCCCGATGTCCGGCCAGGTCACCAGCTCTGTCTCCGGGCGCAGCTCGGCGAGGCGGCGCGGCATGGCTGCCACGGCGATCGGGTCGCGGTCGCCCCACAGCGCCGTCAGCGGCCCGTCGTAGTCGACCAGCGCGGCGGTCCAGCGTGGCTGATGGGCGCGGCGTTCGGCGATGTAGCGGATCTGCTTCGGGATCAATCGGGCGCCGTCGTGGTGGCGTACCAAGGAAACAAGTTCTTCTACCGCGCCGTCCGGAGGCGGCGCGTCACGCGTGAAGCTCTCCCGCAAGCTGCGGCGCAGCAGCCAGGTCGGAAGCGGGAACGGCAGCGCGCGGCCCGGCAGCGCGAGCGCCAGGCGCTGCCCGCGAGTCAGGCGCGCCATGTCGATGAAGATCGAGCCGTTGGTGAGGATCGCCCGCTCGACGCTGAGGCTCAGTTGGCCGGCGTTGTGACGGTGGAGCAGCTCGGCGGCGACGGTGTCGCCGAGGTCGTGGGCGACCAGGGCGCACCGCCGAACCCCGGTCTCGGCGAGCACCGCTTCGGCGAGATCGGCGAACCCGAACAGCGAGTACGAGGCGTCTGGAGGTTTGTCGGACAGCCCGTACCCGAGAAGATCGAAGACGACGACCCGCCGGCGTCGTGCGATCAGCGGCACGACCCTGGCCCAGTCATGCGACGAGCCCGGGAACCCGTGCAGGATCACCACAGCGTCGCCGCCGGCCGCGCCCGCTGCCCCGCTGTCGGCCGCGCCGGCTGCTCCGGTGTCGACCACGAAGATCGCATTGCCGCCGATGTCGAGGTGGCGGCCGTGCTCGCGCCACGCCAGCACGGATTGCGGAAGGCTGGTGCCCGTCATGCCGTACATGCTGGCTTCACCCGCCCATGATCGACATACTTTCCGGGGAAAGTCTGGCTTGCGCGTGCGACGTGACCCTCCGGGGAAACATTGTGGGTCATGACGGGAGGAGCAGATGATGCCTGAGACAGTCCTGGTCACCGGCGCCGCCGGCAAAATCGGCACGGCGATGCGCAACCGGATGGCGCGGTCCGGCCGGCTTCTGCGCTTGCTGGACATCGCGCCGATGGCAGAGCCGGCCGACGGCGAGGCGATCGAGATCGTCTGCGCGTCGGCTGTCGACCTCGACGCCATGACACGCGCCTGCGACGGAGCCGACGCCGTGGTGCACCTCGCTTCGCACGCCGCCGAACGCTCCTGGGACGAGATCGTCGGGCTCAACATCCAGAGCACGTACGTCGTCCTGGAAGCCGCCCGGCGAGCCGGAACGCCACGCGTGGTCTTCGCCAGCAGCAACCACGCGGTGGGCTTCTGTGCCAAGCCGTCGTCCGGCGTCGTCGGCGACTACGTGTTTCCGCGTCCGGACACGTACTACGGGGTCGCCAAGGTGACAGGTGAAGCGCTCGGCAGCCTCTACCACGACCGGTACGGCCTGGACGTGATCTGCCTGCGCATTGGCTCCTGCCGCGAGCGGCCGGTGGACGAGCGCATGCTCGCGACGTGGCTGTCCTACGACGACTGCGCCAGGCTGATCGAGGCGTCACTGTCGGCCCCCGACCCAGGGTTCCGGGTGGTGTGGGGGATCTCGGACAACACCCGCGGCTGGTGGAGCCTGGACGAGGCCCGAGCGCTCGGCTACGAACCCCGGGACGACGCCGAGGCGTACGCGGACCAGGTGCGCCCCGCGCCCGACGACCTCGGCGAGCGGTACGTCGGCGGCGAGTTCTGCTCGTCCGAGCTGGACGCCGAGATTCCCCGGTGACGCAGGGCCGCCCGGAGGCTGGCCGGGGCCAGCCAGGTCAGTCCTGGAGCCAGTCCAGGACCAGTCTGCCGCCGGCCGCGTTCGGCGTCCTCCGCGG
>WHSM01000498.1 GCA_009380105.1 Micromonosporaceae bacterium | reverse complement strand
CCGGGCCGCCGGAGCCGCGCACCGTCACGCAGGTGCTCGCCGACAGCCGGGAACTGGTCGAGCCGGCGCTCCGGGCGGCGGTCGACACGCTGCCCCACTCGATGCGGCAGGTCGCCGGCTACCACCTCGGCTGGTGGGACGAGCGTGGCCGGTCCCTGTCGTCCGTCAACGGCGCCAACGGCGGCGGCAAGGCGGTGCGCCCCGCGCTCACGCTGCTGTCCGCGGAGGCGATGGGAGCTGAGCCGGCTGCCGCCGTCCCGGCGGCGGTGGCGGTGGAGTTGACGCACAACTTCTCACTGCTCCACGACGACGTGATGGACGGCGACACCACCCGCCGGCATCGCGCCACCGCCTGGACCGTGTACGGCCGTGAGGCGGCGATTCTCGGCGGGGACGCGCTGCTGACCCTCGCTCTCGACGGCCTCGCCGCCAGCGGCGTGCCGGCCGCCGCCCCCGGCATCCGGCTGCTCAGCGCCGCCGTGCAGGAGCTCCTCGCGGGTCAGAGCGCCGACGTCGGCTTCGAACGGCGGGCCGACGTCAGCATGGCGGAGTGCCTGGCGATGGCGCGGCGCAAGACCGGAGCGCTGCTCGGATGCGCGTGCGCGCTCGGCGCGTCCTTCGCGGGCGCCGACACCGCGAAGACAGCGCTCCTACGCGACTTCGGACAGCAGCTGGGTCTGGCGTTCCAACACATCGACGACCTGCTCGGGATCTGGGGCGACCCGGAGGCAACCGGCAAGCCGGTGCACTCGGACCTGCGCAGCCGCAAGAAGTCACTGCCGGTCGTGGCGGCCCTGACCTCCGGGTCCGCCGCCGGCCGGGAGCTCGCGGCGCTCTACCACGCCGACCGACCGCTCTCCGGCGACGAGCTGGCCGCAGCCGCGGAGTTGATCGGCGCCGCTGGCGGGCGGGCGTACAGCCGCCAACAGGCCGACGAGCTGCTGACCGACGCGCTGCGCCGGCTGGACGCGGCGCACCCGGACCCGCGCGCCGCGGCGGAGCTGCGCGAGCTGGCGCGCCTGGTCGCCAGGCGCGACCGCTGACCTGACCGCCCACGAAGGAGGAACCCGATGTCGCTGCTGTCTCGTGTGTCGCCGCCCGAAGCTGGCGACGGGTTGGCGGGCCTGGTTACCGGTCTGCTGTCCCGCCTGGAGCACGTCCCGCCGCCCGACCTGCTGGCCGCGGCCGCCGAACCCGCGCCGGAGTCCCGCGCCGCCGCGAGAGAGCTGGAGGAGGCCGGATCGGCGGCGCGGTTCCTCGCCGCCGGTCCCACCGGGCTCGGCACGTCGGCGGCCCGGATCGCGGCGCTGCGGCCGGCGGCGCCGGGCATCGCGACGCCAGCCGCCGCCGAGCCAGCCGCCGAGCCAGCCGCAGCTGAGCCGGCCGCCTCTCCCCCGGCCGAGCCGGGGTCCATGGGCGACGGGGCGATGCCAGAGCTCTTCTGCCCCGGCCCGGCGCGCGACGACCCGGCCCTCGGTGAGGAGGTTGACGACCGGCTGGTCGAGTGGGCCGAGCAGGTCGGGATCTACCCGGGACAACTCGACCGGCTCCGGTCGTGCGGATTCGGACGTCTGATCATGCTCACGCACCCGGCGACCGACGACCCCGACCGCCTGCTGGCGGCGACGAAGTGCGTGGTGGCGGAGTGGGCGGCGGACGACTACTACGTCGACGAGGTGTCCCTCGGCGCCGATCCACGGATCGTCGGCTCAAGGATGGCGAAACTGCACGCCGTCGTGGACCCGCCCCAGCTTCCGCTCAAGTACGCCCCCCAGCTCGAGCGGCACCGGCGGGAGGAGCCGATCGCGAAGGCGTTCCGCAGCGCGATGACGCACCTCGCGCAGTACACCTCGGCGACCCAGATGGCGCGGTTCCAACATCAGATGGGCATCCTGTTCACCGCCTGGAACCAGGAGGCGGACTGGCACAACAACGGCCGCACCCCGCCGGTGTGGGAGTACCTGGTGCAGCGGCACCTCAACAGCTACCTGCCGCCGATGATCCTCATCGACTCCGTGGCCGGCTACGAACTGCCGCCCGAGGAGTACTACGACCCTCGCGTGCGTGGCGCGTTCACCCTGGCTGGGGCCGCCAACGTGCTGCTCAACGACCTTCACTCGGCCTCGTTCGAGTCGGAGACCGACTTCAACCTGCCCCGGGTGATCGTCGCCGAGGAGAAGTGCACGCCACGGGAGGCGATCAAGCGCACCGTCGAGATCCACAACGAACTGATGCGCCGGTTCGTGGCTGAGGCGGCCGGTCTCAGCCTGGCCGGCTCGCCGACGCTGCGGCGGTTCTTCGCCGACACCTGGGCCTGGCTCGGCGGCAGCCGGGAATGGCACAGCAGCACCGGCCGGTACCGCGACGCGGAGCAACCCAGCCGCGCAGAGCAACCCAGCCGCGCAGAGCAACCCAGCCGCGCAGAGCAACCCACCCGCGTCGCGGGATGACTGGCGCCCACCCACATCCGGCCCGGGCATCCGGCCCTGGCCGCTCGCAGACGAATCGAAGGGAGTCCACGAGATGACTGCTACTGCCCGCACCACCGCCAGCGTTGCCAGCGTGTCCGAAGCGACCGGCGTGCTGCGCACCGCGTACCAGAAATCTGTCGCCGCGTACTGGGACAACCACCAGCAGGATCCCGTCAATCTGCGGCTCGGGGACGTCGACGGCCTCTACCACCACCACTACGGGCTGGGCGACTACGACCCGTCCGTGCTCGAAGGCCCGGCGGGCACTCGGGATGACAGGATCATCAGGGAGATGCACCGGTAGGAGACCGCCCAGGCTCACGTCCTGCTCGACCACCTGGGCGAGGTCGGGCCGGGTGACCGGCTGTTGGACGCCGGGTCGGGCCGTGGCGGCACCAGCCTCATG
>WHSM01000484.1 GCA_009380105.1 Micromonosporaceae bacterium | reverse complement strand
GTGCACTATCTGCACCAGTCCTACAGCCGCAGCGAGCTGGCGGCGCTGTACAGTGCTGCGGACGTCATGATGGTGACACCTTTACGGGACGGTATGAACCTGGTTGCCAAGGAGTACGTGGCCGCCCGCGTCGACCAACGCGGCACCCTCGTGCTCAGTGAGTTCGCCGGCGCCGCGGCCGACCTCCGGCAGGCGTTCCTGGTCAATCCACACGACCTGGACGGCCTGAAGGAGACCCTGCTGCAGGCGATCCGGGCCGAGCCGGCCGACGTCACCCGGCGGATGCGCTCGATGCGGCGCTATCTGCGCACGCACGACGTGGACCACTGGGCGCGGTCGTTCCTGTCCTCCCTCGGCGCGACCGACGCCGCGGGCGCGCTGGACCCGGCCCGTTCCGACGCCCAGTCCGCGGGATCGGATGTCGGCTCCGCTGACCCGCGCGCCAGCCTGGAGTCGTCGGAATGACCGCGTCTCAGCTCGGCCTCGACCATCGCTTGAGCGAAACCCCGCACAATCGTTGCCACATCCCACAGGCTCCGTGCCGCCCCGCGGCTGTCCCGAGTCCCCGCGGCGGCGCACGGCGCCGTCCCGAGCACGCCAGGCGAGGCCTCGCATGAACGCTGTCGACCTCACCGCGCTCTTCGGCGCGGAGCTGCGTGACGCCGTGGCGCGGCTGTCGCGTGCTCCGCAGTTGTTGATCGCCTGCGACTACGACGGCACGATCGCGCCGATCGTGGATGACCCGTCCCTGGCGGCGCCGCTGCCGGAGACGGTCGTGGCCTTGCGCACCCTGGCGTCCTTGACACAGACCCGCGTCGCGGTGATCTCGGGGCGGGCGTTGCGCGACCTCGCGGCGCTGTCGCGGCTGCCGAGCGAGATCCATCTAGTGGGCAGCCACGGCTCGGAGTTCGACGTCGGATTCGTGCACAAGCTGAGCCCCGAGCTGGTGAACCTGCGGGACCGGCTGCTCACCGCGCTGACCGAGATCCTCCACGGCCGCGACGGCATCCGGCTGGAGGTCAAGCCGGCCAGCGTCGCGGTGCACACCCGCACCGCGGCCCGCGACGTCGCGGCGGAGGTGGTGGCGGCCGTGAAGGCCGGACCGGCGTCGTGGGACGGCGTCGTGGTCACCGAGGGCAAGGAAGTGATCGAGCTGGCCGTGGTGGCCACGCACAAGGGCACCGCGCTGGACTCGCTCCGCAGCCAACTCGGTGTGAGCGCCGTGCTCTACATCGGCGACGACGTCACCGACGAGAACGCCTTCGCGCACCTGCACGGCCCCGATCTCGGCATCAAGATCGGACCAGGCGAGACGAAGGCGGCGCACCGGCTGTCCGACCCGATGGAGGCAGCGCGACTCCTCGGCGCCCTGCTGGAGACCCGCCGCCGGTGGCTGCATGGGGAGCGGGCGGTGCCGATCGAGCGGCACTCGATGCTCTCCAACGGCCGCAACGTGGCGCTGTTGACCCCGACCGCGCGCGTGACGTGGCTCTGTCACCCGAAGCCGGACTCCTCGGCGATCTTCGCCGACCTGCTCGGCGGCCCGACCGCGGGGCACTTCTCGGTCTTCCCGGATCGCAATGGGCGCCCGCTCGGGCAGCGCTACCGGCCGGGCACCATGACCGTGGAGACCCGCTGGGCCAGCCTCACCGTCACCGACTGGCTGTCGCCCGACGACGAGCCCGGCCGCACCACCCTGGTCCGGGAGCTGTCCGGCCGCGGCAAAGCGAAGATCGAGTTCTGTCCCCAGCCTGAGTTCGGGCAGACGCACACGTCGCTGCAACCGGTCGGCGACGGGCTGCTCGTGCTCGGGTCCAACGAGCCGATCGCGCTGTACGCGCCCGGAGTCGAGTGGACCATCGACGGCATCGGGTTGGGCGACACGGCCCACGCGGTCGTCGATCTCGACCAGTTCGGCGGCGCGCTGACCCTGGAGCTGCGCTGCGGCGCGGACCACCTCGACGAGCACCCCGTGCCGGCCGCCGACCGCCGCACCCACGGCGAGACCGCGTGGCGGGAGTGGCTGGCCCAGCTGAAACTGCCGACGACAGCGCACGGCGAGGTGGCGCGCAGCGCCCTGGTGCTGCGCGGGCTCTGCCACACCCCCACGGGAGCGATCCTCGCGGCCGGCACCACATCGCTGCCGGAGGAGTTGGGCGGCGTGCGCAACTGGGACTACCGCTACTGCTGGCTGCGTGACGCCGCGATGACCGCCCGCGCGCTGGTCGACCTCGGCTCCCTCGCCGAGGCGGAGGCCCTGCTCGAGTGGACCTCCGGGGTGATCGAGCGCACCGGCGGGCACCCCGAGTGGTTGCACCCGCTCTACACCCTCGACGGGCTGATGCTCGGCCCGGAGGCCGTCATCGAGACCCTGCCCGGGTACGCCGGCAGCCGCCCGGTCCGGGTCGGCAACGCCGCCAACCGGCAGGTTCAGCTGGACGTGTTCGGCCCGGTGGCCGACCTCGTCGCCGCCGTGGCCGACGCGCGCGGCTCGGTGACCGAGTTCGAGCGGCACATCGTCGAGGCGATGGTCGAGGCCGTGTCGCGACGCTGGCACGAGCCGGACCACGGCCTGTGGGAGCCTCGACTCCCACCGCGCCACCACGTGTACTCCAAGGTCATGTGCTGGCTGACCGTGGACCGGGCCCTGCACCTCGGCGACAAGCACGGCATGCCGGTGCGGCCCGAGTGGACGGAGCTCCGCGACCGGATCGCCAAGAACGTCCTCGAACACGGGTGGAACGAGACGCTGCAGGCCTACACCGCCGCGTACGGGGGCGACGACCTCGACGCCGCGTCGCTGTGGATCGGCCTGTCGGGCCTGCTCTCCACCGACGATCCCCGGTTCACCGCCACCGTGCTCGCGATCGAGGCTGAGCTGCGCAGCGGCCCGACGGTCTACCGGTACAACTCCGAGGACGGGCTCCCGGGCGTGGAAGGCGGGTTCCACCTCTGCGCCACGTGGCTCGCGGAGGCGTACCTGCGGATGGGTCGGCGCGCCGACGCGGAGGAGCTG
>WHSM01000048.1 GCA_009380105.1 Micromonosporaceae bacterium | reverse complement strand
GTGGGCGCCGAGATCGCTCCCGCGGCGAGTTTGCGCGACAGGCAGTCGGCGAACTGGCCGATGAGCTTGTTGCCGACCTCGGCGATCATGCCGCGGCCGAACTGCGCCGGCCGTCCGGTGATGTTCAGCTCCGTGGTCACGTCGACCCTGGTGAAGCCCTCGCCCTCAGCGCGCAACGTCGCCGCCACCGTCGCCTTGGCGGTGCCGGCGCCCCGGCTCTCCTTCCCGGACGCCTCGATCACAGCGCGCCGGTCCGCCTCGTTCTTCTCCGCGATCCGCCCGCGACCCTGGTACGTCAGGTTGATCGGGCCGAGCTTCACCTTCACCGTGCCGGTGAAGTCGTCGCCTTCGTACGACGTGAGCGAAGCCCCGGGCATGCAGGGCGCGACAGTCGGCAGGTCGAGCAGCACCTCCCACGCCTGCTCCACCGGCGCCGGAACGGTGAAGCCGTGCTCCAGCCTCATGGGCAACCTCCTCGGTCCCGGGACACGGGGACGCGCCCCGGGACGTGCGGACTGCTACAGGCCCGCGGCCGCGGCGACCGCCCGGCGACTGAGCACCTTCGCCAGGTGCCCGCGGTACTCGGCCGAGGCGGTCACGTCGCTGCTGGGCGACGCGCCCTCGGCAGCTGTCTCGCAGGCGGCGCGGAGGGCGTCCAGGTCAGCGTCCGCGCCTGCCAGCGCCTGCTCGACGCCGCGCGCCCGGATCGGCGTGGGGCCCATGTTGGTCAGCGCCACCCGGGCCTCGGCGATGCCGCCGTTGTCCCGGCGCACGGCCGCGGCGACGCCGACGATGGCCCAGGCCTGGGCGACGCGGTTGAACTTCACGTACCGCATCCCCCAGCCGGCGAGCTTCGGCACTCGCACCTCGACCAGGATCTCGTCGGCGCCGAGGACGGTGGTGAAGTGATCGGTGAAGAAGTCGCCCGCCGCCACCTCGCGCCGACCCTCCGGGCCCGCGACGACCATTGCCGCGTCGAGCGCGAGCGCGACGCTCGGCAGGTCGCCCGCCGGATCGGCGTGGGAGAGGGAGCCGCCGAAGGTGCCCATGTGGCGCACCTGCGGGTCGCCGATCGACTGGGCCGCCTCGGCGACCATCGGCGCGTGCTGCCGCACCAGGTCGCTGGCGGCGACCTCGGCGTGGCTGGTCATCGCGCCGATCACCAGAGAGTCGCCGTCGGAGCGGATGCCGACCAGGTCGGAGATCCCGCCCAGGTCGATGAGCGTGCTCGGGGCCGCCAGCCGCAGCCGCAGCACCGGGATCAGACTCTGACCGCCGGCGAGGATCTTCGCGTCCTCGCCGGCCGCCCGCAGCGTGGAGACCGCCTCGTCCACGGTGGACGGCCGGGTGTAGTCGAACGATGTCGGGATCATCGGCGTGCCTCCTGGATCGCTTGCCAGACCCGCTCCGGGGTGCACGGCATCCGGACGTCGTTCACACCGAGCGGCCGCAGCGCGTCCACCACGGCGTTGACCACGGCCGGCGTCGAGGCGATGGTTCCGGCCTCACCGACTCCCTTGGCGCCCAGCGGGTGCCCGGTCGCGGGGGTCTCGGTGCGATCCGTGTCAAAGGCAGGCAGGTCCGCCGCACTCGGCACCGTGTAGTCGACGAACGTGCCGGTCATGAGGTTGCCGGACTCGTCGTACACCGCCTCCTCGAACAGCGCCTGCGCGACACCCTGGGCGATCCCGCCGTGCACCTGGCCTTCCACGATCAGCGGGTTGATCACCCGCCCCACGTCGTCAACCGCCGCGTACTTGCGGATGTTCACCCACCCGGTCTCGGTGTCGACCTCCGCGGCGCACAGGTGCGTGCCGTGCGGGAAGGAGAAGTTCTCCGGGTCGTGTGTCGCGTCGGCGTCCAGGTTGGGCTCGATGCCATCCGGCAGGTCGTGCGAGGTGAACACCGCCAGGGCGCACTCGGCGATCGTCTTCCCGGCGTCGGGTGTGCCGCGCACCCGCCACGTGCCGTCGGCGAACTCCAGGTCGTCCTCGCTCGCCTCCAACATGTGCGCCGCGATCCGCTTCGCGTTCTTTATCACTTTCTGGCAGGCCTTCACCAGCGCCGTCCCACCCACCGCGAGTGAGCGGGAGCCGTAGGTGTCCAGCCCTCGCACCGAGGTGCGGGTGTCGCCGTGCAGCACCTCCACGTCCTCGAACGGCACCCCGAGCTGGTCGGCGACGATCTGGCTCCACGCCGTCTCGTGCCCCTGTCCGTGCGGCGAGGTTCCGGTGACCACCTCCACCTTGCCGGTGGGCAGCACCCGCACCGTCGCGGACTCCCAGCCGCCCGCGCCGTAGCGGAGCGCGCCGAGCACCCGGGACGGCGCCAGACCGCACATCTCGGTGTACGTCGAGATGCCGATGCCCAGTTGCACCAGGTCGCCCGACTCCCGACGCGCTGCCTGCTCGCGGCGCAGCTCGTCGTACCCGAAGAGCTGCGTCGCCTTGTCGGTGGCCGCCTCGTAGTTGCCGGAGTCGTACGTCAGCCCGGCCACCGTGGTGAACGGGAACTCGTCGTGGTTGATCCAGTTCTTCCGGCGCACCTCCATCGGGTCCAGGCCCAGCTCGGCGGCGAGCTCGTCCACGATCCGCTCGATGGCGTACGTCGCCTCCGGACGGCCGGCGCCGCGGTAAGCGTCGGTCCACGCCGTGTTGGTGAACACCCCGGTGCACTCGAACCGGTACGCCGGGATCTTGTAGATCGCGTTGTACATGAACGCGCCCAGAATCGGCACGCCCGGAGTGACCAGGCCCAGATAGGCGCCCATGTTCGCCAGCAGCCGCACGTTCAGGCCGGTGACAGTGCCGTCCCGGCGCGCGGTCAGGTCGATGAACTGGATCTGGTCCCGGCCGTGGTGCGTGGCCTGCATGCTCTCCGACCGGGTCTCGGTGTGCTTCACCGGCTTGCCGATCCGCCTCGCGACGTGGAATGCGATCAGCTCCTCCGGCGTCACCTGCAGCTTGCCGCCGAAGCCACCGCCGACGTCCGGCGCGACGACCCGCACCTTGTGCTCGGGCGTGCCGGTCGTCATCGCGATCATCAGCCGCAGGATGTGCGGGATCTGGGTCGCCGACCACACGGTGAACACGTCGCCGGTGGGGTCGACCACCACGGATCTCGGCTCCATGTACGCCGGGATCAACCGCTGCTGCACGTACCGCCGGCTGAGCTTCACCTCCGCGCCGTCGAGCGCGTCGGCGACGTTGCCGCCGGAGCCGGCCTCGGCCGAGTCGAACACCCAGGTGAACGACTTGTTCGTGCCTTTGTCGGCGTGCACCAGGTCGGCGCCGTCGGCGAGCGCGGCTTCCATGTCGAGCACCACAGGGAGCTCGTCGTAGTCGACCTCGATCGCCTCCAGCCCGTCGAGCGCGCTGGCCCGGTCCCGCGCTGCCACGACAGCGACCGCCTCGCCGGTGTGCCGGACCTCGTCGACGGCGAGCGGCAGGTGGTCCGGGTGCACCATGTCCTCGGTCACCGGCCAGGCGCACGGCAGGCTCGCCATGTCCTCGGCCAGGTCCCGGCCGCTGAACGCGGCAATCACGCCCGGGAGCTCGCGGGCCGGGCCGACGTCGATGGTCGCGATCCGGGCGTGCGCCATCGGGCTGCGCAGGATCGCCAGGTGCAGCATTCCTGGCAGGGTGATGTTGTCGGTCCACATCGTCCTGCCGGTGATGAGGCGCGCGTCTTCCTTGCGCCGCCTCGCGTGGCCGACCTCGGCGGCCGGCCGTTCCTCGGTAACGGTCACGCTGCCACCTCCTATGGTTGCGGCCCCGGCACGACGTCCTCTGGCGCCGGCTCGGGCTCGGCGCCCCGCGTCGCCGCCGCGGCGGCGTGCACCGCGCGGACGATGTTCTGGTAGCCGGTGCAGCGGCAGAGGTTGCCCTCCAGCCCTTCCCTGATCTGCTCGTCCGTGGGATCCGGGTTCGCTTCGAGCAGATCCACAGCCTCCATGATCATCCCTGGGGTGCAGAAGCCGCACTGCAGCGCGTGCTGCTCGTGGAACGCCTGCTGCATCGGATGAAGCCGGCCGGCTCTGTCGGCTCCGCCGTTCATGTCGGCGAGGCCCTCGATCGTGACGACCTCTCGACCGTCGGCCTGCACTGCCAACACCGTGCACGACTTGACGCTGTGCCGCCCAGACGTGCCGGTCATCATGACCGTGCAGGCTCCGCAGTTGCTGGTGTCGCAGCCCACCACCGTGCCGACCTTGCCCAGTTGTTCGCGCAGGTAGTGGACGAGGAGAGTGCGTGGCTCGACGTCGTCTTGGTACTGGACGCCGTCAACCGTGACGCTGATCCTGGTCAATGCGGCCTCCCGTGCTGGTAGACGGGGCCCGGCGTCTGCGCGCCGGGGTGCGTGTCCGCGCGCTGAGCGCCCAGGTGAACCAGGTCACAGAGCGCGTGGCCTCAGTCAAACACTGCCCGGACAGGCGCGACAACCAAACCGCGGATCTCACCTCAGAATGAGAATCACTGGCGGCCACCGGGCGGTGTCAGCGAGAATCGCCGCCCGGTCGTGCCGACGAGTCGTGGTGAATCCGCCCGTCCATGGCGGCCAAGCGGCCGCCCGTGCCGCCCCAGCGCAGCGCGATGATCTCCGCGCCGATGCTCACCGCCGTCTCCTCCGGGGTGCGCGCCCCGAGGTCCAGCCCGATCGGCGAGGCGAGCTTCGCGATCTCCGCCGGCGCCAGCCCGGCCTCCTTGAGCCGGGCGATCCGGTCGTCGTGAGTCCGGCGGGAGCCCATCGCCCCGACGTAGGCCACCGGCAGCCGCAGCGCGATCTCCAGCACCGGCACGTCGAACTTCGGGTCGTGGGTGAGCACGCAGACCACGGTCCGCTCGTCGACCCGGCCGGCCTCCGCCTCGGTGGCGAGATACCGGTGCGGCCAGGCCACCACGACCTCGTCCGCGTCGGGGAACCGCCGCGTCGTGGCGAACACCGGCCGCGCGTCGCACACCGTCACCCGGTAGCCGAGGAAGCCACCGACCCGAGCGACCGCAGCCGCGAAGTCGATCGCCCCGAACACGATCATCCGCGGGGGCGGCGCGTACGACGCGACGAACAGCGTCAGGTCATCCCCTCGGCGCTGTCCGTCGTGGCCGTAGCGCAGTGTCCCGGTGCGGCCGGAGGCGAGCATGCCGCGCACGTCGTCGGCGGCGGCCGCGTCCAGCCGTTCGGAGCCGAGGGTCCCGGAGGCGCGCTCCGGCCAGACGACGAGCCGCCCGCCGAGCCGCCCGCCGTCGCAGAGATCGTCGACCACCGTCACCACCGCGACCGGCTCGCCAGCGCGGATCGACTCGGCCACCGACCCCAGCTCGGGGAAGGAGCGCCGGTCCACCTTCTCGACGTACACGTCGATTATCCCGCCGCAGGTCAGGCCGACCGCGAACGCGTCGTCGTCGCTGACGCCGTACCGCTGCGTCGCCGGTTGCCCGGTCCGCACCGCTTCCTGCGCCACCTCGTAGACCGCGCCTTCCACGCAGCCGCCGGAGACGCTGCCGACCGCCGTGCCGTCCGGGCCGACCAGCATCGCCGCGCCGGCCGGCCGGGGCGCCGAGCGCCACGTGCCGACCACGGTCCCCATGCCCACCGGTTGGTCCGCCTCCCACCAGCGGAGCAGGTCGTCGAGCACCTCACGCACGGGCGATCACCCCCACCAGATCCTCCAGCGCGCCGAAACTGTGCCCGGCGACGAAGTCGTCCAGGTGCGGCAGCGCGGCGGCCATCCCGCCGGCCAGGGGCGCGTACCCGGCCTTGCCCTGGTGCGGGTTCACCCAGACCACCCGGTGCGCCAGTCGCGCCAACCTGCGCATCTGCTCGCCGAGCAGCGCCGAGTCGCCGCGCTCCCAGCCGTCGCTGAACACCACGACGACCGCGCCCCGGGCTGTGCCGCGCTGACCCCACCGGTCCAGGAACGCCTTGACCGCCTCGCCGAGCCGGGTGCCGCCGGACCAGTCGGGGATCACCCGGCCGCTCGCGGCCAGCGCCGCGTCCGGGTCCCGCATCCGCAGCGCCCGGGTGATCCTGGTCATCCGGGTGCCGATCGTGAACACCTCCGTGGTCATGGGGCGGCGGCGCACAGCGGCGTGGGCGAAGCGCAGCAGCGCATCGGCGTACGGCGCCATGGATCCGGAGACGTCGACCAGCAGGACCAGCCGGCGCGGCTTGCGCCGCCGGGCCCGCCGCGCCAGCCGGGTCGGCTCACCGGCGTGCCGCAGCATCCTCGACACCGTGCGTTGCGGATCCACCGCGCCGCGCGCGGCGGGCCGCTGACGGCGGCTGAACCGGGGCGAGGGGCTCGGCGCGAGCAACGCGAGCAGTCGCCGCAGCTCCGCGCGTTCCACGGCGCTCAGCGCCGTCACATCCCGGCGCCGGAGCACCTCCGCGTCGCTCGCGGCGGCGTGCTCCACCTCGCGCGTCGCGTCGCTGTCGCCGCCGTCCGCCACGTCACCGCCGAACAGCGTCACCACGCGCTGGGGCGCGCCGGCCGACCTCGGCACCGGTGCCGGCCCGCCCTGGAAGTACGCCGTGAACGCCGCGTCGTACGTCGCAATGTCGTCGGGGTCGGCGCAGAGCGTCAGCCGGCCACCCCAGTACACCCCGGCCGGATCGGCCACGCCGAGCCCGTCGACGGCGGCGAGCATGGCCTGCATCCGTTCCGGGGACGCGTCCACGCCCGCGTGCCGCAGGGTCCGGGCGAACCCCAGCAGCACGTCGGTGACGTCCCGGCTCATCTGAACCTCCTGGGACCACTCGTCGCTGGCCCGGAGAAATCGCCTGGTCCCAGGAGGTTCACTCACGCCCCCAGCAACTCGGCGATCCCGAGGGAGCGCACCCGCTCGGAGTCCTCGCGGTACTTGAGCACGGCCCCGAGGGTCACGGCCGCGAGATCCGGGTCGAGCGTCTTCGCGCCCAGCGCGTCGAGCGCGCTCGCCCAGTCCAGCGCCTCGGCGACTCCCGGCGGTTTGAGCAGATCCAGCTCGCGCATCCGCAGTGTCGCCCCGGCCACGTCGGCGGCGAGCCGCTCGGAGACCTCCGGCAACCTCGCGCGCAGGATCGCCACCTCGCGGTCGAAGGTCGGATGCTCCACCCAGTGGTACAGGCAGCGTCGCTTCAGCGCGTCGTGCACCTCGCGGGTGCGGTTGCTGGTGAGCACAGCGACGGGCGGGGTCTCGGCGGCGATCCGGCCCAGCTCGGGAATGCTGATCGCCGACTCCGAGAGCACCTCCAGGAGAAACGCCTCGAACTCGTCGTCGGCCCGGTCGATCTCGTCCACGAGCAGCACGCACGGGCTGCTTTCGAGGGCCTGCAGCAGCGGACGAGCGACCAGGAACCGCCGGTCGTACAGGCTCGCCTCGACCGCCTCGGCGTTGACCTGCTCGCCGGCCGCGACAGCGGTCGCCTCGATCGTGCGCAGATGCAGGATCTGCCGTGGGAAGTCCCAGTCGTACAACGCCTGACTGGCGTCGAGCCCTTCGTAGCACTGCAACCGGACGAACCTCGCCCCGGTCACGGTGGCGAGCGCCTGCGCGAACGCCGTCTTCCCGACGCCCGCGTCGCCCTCCAGGAACAACGGCCGGCCCAGGCGCAGGGCGAGGTAGCCGGCGATCGCGAGGCCGTCGTCGGCCAGGTAGCCGGTCCGCTCCAGCGCCGCGGCCAGCTCGGCGGGATTCCCGGGGGTACGACCGGTGATGGCACTCACCTCCCCACGGTAACGCCGCGAACTCCCCCAGCCATGAGTCCGGCCACGGACGGCGAGGCCCGGTCAGTCGGCTTCGGGCGGGCGGTCGACGTCCTCGCCGCTGGCGATGTCCTCGCACGGCACCTGGCGCGCCTCGTGCCGCGTGAGGTACGGGCGGGCGCCCACGTCCCCGACCGCTGACTCGGCGACGCCGGCCCAGTGGGCGCGTCCCAGCAGCACCGGGTGACCGCGCTCCCCGCGGTACGTGGCGACCGCAAGCGCGTCCGGGGCGGCGAGTCCGGCGATCCGGGCCACGGCGGCCGGTGTGACACCCGGCGTGTCCACCAGCAGCACCACGGCCGCGTCCGCCTCGGTGAACCGCAGCGCGGCCAGGCCAGCCCGCACTGACGCGCCCATGCCCGCTGCCCAGTCCGGGTTCACCACGACGGTCGCGTCACCCAGTTCGGCGCGCGCCCGCACCTCGTCGGCAGCCGCGCCGAGCACCACGACCACCGGGGAGCAGCCGCCGTGCCAGAGGGTCTCGGCGGCGCGCTCGACGAACAGGCGCGACCCGTGCTGGGCCAACGCTTTCGGCATCCCGTAGCGGCGGCCGGCCCCAGCGGCGAGCAGGAGCCCCGCGACCCGGGACGGGTGTCGCGACGCCACGGCCCGATGATCTCAGGCCGGGGTCGCCGCGCCCTTATCGCCTCCGAACAGACGCTCCTCCAGCGGCGCGTCGTCGCCGGTCACCGCGACGGTTGTCGCGTCGATCGCGGTCGCGTACACCTCGAGCACCCGCTGCGCCAGCAGCCTCCAGTCGTAGGCCGCCACCGCCCGCCACGCGTGCTCGACGAGCGCGGCCCGGCGCGCCGGGTCGTCCAGCAGGCCCGTCACCGTCGCCGCGAGCGCGTCCGCGTCGCCGACCGGGAACAGGGCGCCGGCCGCGCCGCCGTCGAGCACCCGGCGGAACGCGTCGAGGTCGCTGGCTGCCACCGCGGCGCCGGCCGCCATCGCCTCGGTCAGGATCATCCCGAAGGACTCCCCTCCGGTGTTCGGCGCGACGTAGATGTCCACGCTGCGCAGCATCCGGCACTTGTCCGCGTCGGACACCTTGCCGAGGAACGTCACCCGGTCCGCCAGCGACGGATCCAGCACGGCACGCGGATCCCCAGGCCCGGCCACGAGCAGGCGCACGCCGTCCCGCTCGGCCGCGATCCGCGCGAACGCCTTCGCCAGCAGCCCGAAGCCCTTGCGCGGCTCGGTGAAACGCCCCAGGAACCCGATGGCGCCACCCTCGCCCGGCCAGCCGTCGAATGGCTCCGCGGAGGCGTGCCGCGCCACGTCCACCCCGTTCGGGATCTCCACGGCGCCGCCGCCCATGTGCTCCACCTGCACCTTGCGGGCGAGTGCGCTCACCGCGATCCGGGCGGTGATCTTCTCCATCACCGGTTGCAGGATCCCCTGCGCGGCCCACAACGCCCGGGAGCGGGTCAACGCGGTGTGGAACGTGGCGACCACCGGCCCCCGCGCGGCCACGCAGGCGAGCAGGCTCAGGCTCGGCGCCATCGGCTCGTGCACGTGCAGAACGTCGAACTGCCCGGCGTGCAGCCAACGCCGCACCCGGGCGGCCGAGATCGGCCCGAACGCCACCCGCGCCACCGAGCCGTTGTAGCGCATCGGCACCGCCCGGCCGGCGGAGACCACGTACGGCGGCAGGTCGAAGTCCCGCTCAGCCGGCGCCAGCACGCTCACGTGGCAACCCAGGTCGAGCAGCACCTCGGCCAGGTCCCGCACATGGTTCTGCACCCCTCCGGGGATGTCGAACGAGTACGGGCAGACGATTCCGATCCGCATCCTGCTCGCCCCTCTACTCCTCGCCCCGCGGCACGCCGGGCCGTGCCCTGTCCCCTCGAGCCGCGGCGGCTGCTGCCCTGGCGTGCGGCAGATCAGCGAGCCATAGCCGTTGCAGCATGTGCCAGTCGGCGGGATGCTCGGCGATGCGCCTGGCCATGGCGTCGGCCACCCGCTGTGTGATGACCCCGATCCGGTCCGCCGTCGAACCCGACGCCGCTGTCGACACCGGGTCCAGCCAGCCGCAGGTGCGTCCCGGCCCGTGCCAGAGCGACACCGTGCACAACGGCGCCCCGGCGCGCAACGCGAGCATCGCCGGTCCCGCGGGCATTCGGGCCGGCTCCCCGAAGAACTCCACCCGCACGCCCCGCGCCGACAGGTCCCGGTCGGCGAGCAGCGGCACCAGGTGGCCGGCCCGCAGCCGGTCCGTCAGCACGTCCAGCGGCGGCGCGGCGCCCCCGGTGAGCGGCAGGATTTCCATCCCGAGCGACTCCCGGTACGCGACGAACCGCTTGAACAGCGACTCCGGCTTCAGCCGCTCCGCCACCGTCGACAGCGGCCAGCCGTTCGCGGCAGCCCAGGCGCCGGCGTGGTCCCAGTTGCCCATGTGCGGCAGCGCCAGGACCAGGCCTGTGCCGGCGGCGACCGCGTCGGCGATGATCTGCTGCTGCGGGAGGTGGAACGTGTCCACGATCCGCTGACGGCTCATCGACGGCAGCCGGAACGCCTCCATCCAGTACCGGGCGTACCGGCGCATCCCCTGCCGTGCCAGAGCGGAAAGCTCAGGCTCGGACATGTCGGGCCCGACCACCCGCCGCAGATTCCTCGCCAACTGCGCTGTCCCGCCGCCGTTGCGGCGCCACGCCGCGTCGGCGGCCTGATCGAACAGCAGCCGCGCGGCCGGCTCCGGCAAGGCCCGCACGAACCGCCAGCCCGCGGCGTAGCCCAGGTCGGCCAGGCGGCTCATGTCCCCACCTGTTCCCGGGCGCGCCGTCGCACGTGGGCCACCCGCTGCCCGACGGTGGTCACGGTGAGCGCCGCGAGCAGCCACAGCGCGATCTCCAGCGCGTACGGCACACCGGCCAACGACACTGCCGCTCCGACGCCGATGAGCACCAGGCGCTCGCCCCGCTCCGCGATTCCCACGTCGCAGTCGAAGCCCAGCCCTTCGGCGCGGGCCTTCGCGTACGAGACCACCTGGCCGCCCACCAGGCACAACAATGCCGCCGCTGCCGCCGCGGGCCGTCCTGTGGTCGCCAGCCAGTACGCCAGCGAGCCGAACACGGCGCCGTCGGCGACCCGGTCCATGGTGGAGTCCAGGAACGCGCCGAACCGGCTGGTCTCGCCCCTGGCCCGGGCGACGGCGCCGTCGAGCATGTCCGTCAGCATCGACAGCGTCACGATCACCGCGCCGAGCAGCAACTCGCCCCGCACGACGAAGCCGAGACAGCCGATCAAGACGCCGACGGTCCCCACCACGGTGACCGCGTTCGGGGACACGCCGAGGCGCGCGAGAGCGATCCCGGCGGGCTCCAGCACCCGGGTCAGGCCCTTGCGGGCGACGCTGCTGAGGTTCTTCGGCATTGGTCCACTCGGCGGGCCGTGGGAACTCGCGGGAAGTCGCGTCGGCAGACCAGGCCGGCCCACCGCCGGTCCGTCGGACGCACTCACCCTAGCGGGGCGGCAGTCCCGACACCCGGGTCCGGTGGACCTGTGTCGGCGATTGGGGTTGTGCCTTTCGCCGTACGGTTGTGGGATCGCCACAAGGCGGTGAAACTAGTCACAGACCGCGATCGCCCTCGGACAGGGAGGTGCGCCCATGGCGCAGAAGACCCAGGAGAAGGGAGTCACCGGCACAGCGCCGGTGGTGGATGCACCCAGCAACGTGCGCAACGTGGTGCTTGTCGGGCACTCAGGGGCCGGCAAGACCACGCTTGTGGAGACACTCCTAGCCAGCACCGGCGTGATCTCGCGCGCCGGCTCGATCCCTGACGGCACCACCACCTGCGACCACGACCCCGCGGCGGTCAAGCAGCAGCGCTCGGTGAGCCTGGCGTGCGCGCCGCTGGAGCACGACGGCGTCAAGATCAATCTGCTCGACTCCCCCGGCTACGCCGACTTCGTGGGCGAACTGCGGGCCGGCCTGCGCGCGGCCGACGCGGCGCTGTTCGTGGTCTCGGCCGTGGACGGCGTGGACGCCACCACGGTGGCCCTGTGGGAAGAGTGCGCCGCGGTCGGCATGCCCCGCGCCGTGGCGATCACCCGGATCGACCATCCCCGCGCGGACTACGACGAGACCGTCGCGCAGTGCCAGCGGGTCTTCGGCGACAGTTCCAGCAGCTCAGTCCTGCCACTGTATTTACCACTCCACAACGACGCCGGCGACACGGTGGTCGGCACCGTCGGCCTGCTCACGCAGCGGGTGTTCGACTACAGCGACGGCTATCCGCCGCAGGTCCGCGACACGGACCCCGAGCACGCCGCGGCGATGGAAGAGGCGCGCAACACGCTGATCGAGGGCATCATCGCCGAGAGCGAAGACGAGACGCTGATGGACCGCTACCTCAGCGGCGAGCAACTCGACGAGCAGACCCTCATCGACGACCTCGAGACCGCCGTCACCGGCGGCTCGTTCTACCCGGTGATCGGGGTGTGCGGCGACACCCAGGTCGGCGTCGACGCGCTCCTGGAAGTGCTCACCCGCGGCTTCCCGTCGCCGCTGGAGCATGCGCTGCCCGCGGTCACCGGCGTCGACGGCAGCCCCCGCGACCTGCTGACCTGCGACCCGAACGGCCCTCTGGTCGCCGAGGTCGTGAAGACCACGATCGACTCGTACGTCGGCCGGGTGTCCCTGGTGCGCGTGTTCTCCGGCACGCTGCGCCCGGACACCATCGCGCACGTCTCCGGCCACGGGATGGCCGAGCGCGGACACCCCGACCACGACGCCGACGAGCGCGTCGCCCACATCTACTCGCCGCTCGGCGGCGAGCTGCGGGAGGTGCCGTACTGCATCGCCGGGGACATCTGCGCCATCACGAAGTCCGGCTCGGCGGAAACGGGTGACACGATCTCTGTGAAGGACAACCCGCTGCTGATGGCTCCGTGGGAGATGCCGGAGCCGCTGCTGCCGGTGGCCATCGTGGCGAAGACGCGCAGCGACGAGGACGCCATGGCGAAGAACCTCGGCCGGCTGGTCGCGGGCGACCCGACGATGCGTCTGGAGCGCAACGCGGAGACCCGCCAGACGGTGCTGTGGTGCATGGGCGAGTCGCACGCCGACGTGGTGCTCGACCGGCTGCGCGCCGGCGGCGTGGAGCTGTCCACCGAGCCGGTCCGGGTGGCGCTGCGGGAGACCTTCACCAGCGCCGCCAAGGGTCACGGACGGCACGTCAAGCAGTCCGGCGGGCACGGGCAGTACGCCGTCTGCGACATCGAGGTGGAGCCGCTTCCCTGCAGCGCCGGCTTCGAGTACGCCGTCCGCGTGGTGGGCGGCGCGGTGCCGCACCAGTACATCCCGAGCGTGGAGAAAGGCGTCCGCGCGCAGATGGAGCGCGGCATGACCGCCGGCTACCCGGTGGTTGACATCAAGGTCACGCTCTTCGACGGCAAGGCGCACTCGGTGGACTCCTCCGACGCGGCGTTCCAGATGGCCGGTTCGCTGGCGTTGCGCGACGCGGCGGAGAAGGGGCAGGTGGCGCTGCTGGAGCCGGTGGACGAGGTGACGGTGCGGGTGCCGGACACGTACGTCGGCGCCGTGATGGGCGACATGTCCTCGCGCCGCGGCCGGGTGCTCGGCACCGAGCCGGACAACGGCGAGCGCACGGTGATCCGGGCCGAGGTGCCCGCTGTCGAGCTGACCCGCTACGCCGTGGAGCTGCGCTCCATGAGCAGCGGCGCCGGCACGTTCAGCCGTTCCTTCGCGCGCTACGAGCCGATGCCGCCGCACCTGGCAGAGCAGATGAGCAAGGAGGCCGCCGAACGCTGAGCGGACGCCGAGGATCGCTGGCCCCGCGGGTCGGCGATCCCTCAGCGTCAGGCCCGGTCCCAGGCGTCGGCGAGCAGGGCGCGGGTGTCTGCGAGCAACTGCGGCAGCACCTTGGTGCGCCCGACCACCGGCATGAAATTCGTGTCGCCGCCCCACCGCGGCACGATGTGCTGGTGCAGGTGCCCGGCGATCCCGGCGCCGGCCACGCTGCCCTGGTTCATCCCGATGTTGAAGCCGTGAGCGCCGCTGCCGTCCCGGATGACCCGCATCGCCTGTTGCGTGAAGCGGCCCAGCTCGGTCATCTCCGGCCCGTCGAGGTCGGTGTAGTCGGCGACGTGCCGGTAGGGGCACACCATCAGGTGGCCGGAGTTGTACGGGTAGAGGTTGAGCACCGCGTACACGTGCTCGCCGCGAGCCACCACGAGGCCCTGCTCGTCCGGGAGCTTCGGGGCGACGCAGAAGGGGCAGCCGTCGGCCTCCCCGTCGGCGGGGCGGTTCTCGCCCTTGATGTACGCCATCCGGTGCGGGGTCCAGAGCCGGTCGAGTTGATCTTCCACCCCGGCCCCGCGCTGCTCTCCGTGCTCCTCTGCGCTCGCCACTCCGCGATCCTACGTGTCACCCGCTGCGGCGAGGATGTCGCGACTCGGGATGGCTGGGTGACGCTCAGGCAGCGGACGGGCCCTCGTTCGCGCGGGAGCGCACGACCTCGAGCACATGCGCACGCGCCTCCTCCAGCGGCACGCCGTTGCGCTGTGAGCCGTCCCGATACCGGAACGACACAGTGCCCGCCTCCACGTCCTGGTCACCCGCGATGATCATGAACGGGATCTTCTGCTGCTGCGCGTTGCGGATCTTCTTCTGCATCCGGTCGTCGGAGGCGTCCACCTCGACGCGGATCCGCTCGGCCCGCAGCGAGGCGGCGAAGTCGTTCATGTAGTCGACGTGGTCGTCCCGGATCGGGATGCACACCGCCTGCACCGGGGCCAGCCACGCCGGAAACGCCCCGGCGTAGTGCTCGGTCATCACGCCGACGAAGCGCTCGATCGACCCGAACAGCGCCCGGTGGATCATGATCGGCCGCTGCCGGGTCCCGTCGGCGGCCTGGTACTCGAGCCCGAACCGCGGCGGCAACTGGAAGTCGACCTGGATGGTGGACATCTGCCAGGTGCGGCCGATCGCGTCCTTGGCCTGCACCGAGATCTTGGGGCCGTAGAACGCGGCGCCGCCTGGATCCGGCACAAGGTCCAGACCGGACTCCTCGGCGGCCTGCCGCAGCGCCTCGGTGGCTTCCTCCCACTCCTCGAAGCCGCCCACGAACTTCGCCTTGGTGTCATCTCTGGTGGACAGCTCCAGGTAGAAGTCGCTCAACCCGTAGTCGGCCAACAGGTCCAGGACGAACCTCAGTAGGCTCTTCAGCTCCCCGGCCATCTGCTCCTTGGAGCAGAAGATGTGCGCGTCGTCCATGGTGAGGCCGCGCACCCGGGTCAACCCGTGCACCACGCCCGACTTCTCATACCGGTACACGGTCCCGAACTCGAACAGCCGCAGCGGCAGCTCGCGATAGGACCGCCCCCGGGACCGGAAGATCAGGATATGGAACGGGCAGTTCATGGGCTTGAGGTAGTACTGCGCGCCCTCCAGATCCATCGGGGGGTACATTCCCTCCGCGAACCAGGTGAGGTGCCCCGAGGTCTCGAACAGCTTCGCCTTGGTGATGTGCGGCGAGTTGACGAACTCGTACCCGGACTCCTCGTGCCGGAGGCGGGAGTAGCCCTCCATCTCGCGGCGCAGGATGCCGCCCTTGGGGTGGAACACCGCCAGCCCCGAGCCGATCTCCTCGGGGAAGCTGAACAGGTCCAGCTCCGATCCGAGCTTGCGGTGGTCCCGCTTGGCGGCCTCCTCCAGCAGGCGCAGGTGGTCCTTGAGCTGGTCCTTGGCCGGCCAGGCGGTGCCGTACACCCGCTGCAGTTGGGGGTTGGCCTCGCTTCCCCGCCAGTACGCCGCGGCGCTGCGCATCAGCTTGAACGCGCCGATCAGCCTGGTCGACGGCAGGTGCGGGCCCCGGCAGAGATCCGACCAGCAGCGCTTGTCGGAGTCGGCCGCCAGGTTGTCGTAGACGGACAGCTCGCCGCCGCCGACCTCCATCACCTCGGAGGTGTCGACACCGTCGCCTTTGACGTCGACCAACTCCAGTTTGTACGGCTCCGACGCCAGCTCCGCCTTCGCCTCTTCAAGGGAGGAGTACACCCGGCGGGAGAAGCGCTGGCCCGACTTCACGATCTCCCGCATCCGCTTTTCGATCTTGGCCAGGTCGTCCGGGGTGAACGGCGCCGCGACGTCGAAGTCGTAGTAGAAGCCGTTCTCGATCGGCGGGCCGATGCCGAGCTTGGCCTCCGGGTAGAGGTCCTGCACCGCCTGGGCCATCACGTGCGCGGTCGAGTGGCGCAGCACGTTCAGCCCGTCCGGGCTGTCCATCGCCACCGGCTCGACCTCGGTGTCGGCGTCGGCCGCCCAGGACAGGTCGCGGAGATCGCCGCCGGGGTCGCGCACCACCACGATCGCCTTCGGGCCGTGAGTCGGGAGGCCGGCCTGGGCCACCGCGTCGGCAGCCGTCGTGCCGGTCGGGACCACGACGGAAGCGGTCACGTGGGCGGCACGATCTGCGGACACGACGGTCTCCTTGGGAGCCAGGCGCGCGGGCGCGCGCGGATTGTTCTGGTGAAGGGCCAGCGGTCACGCCAGCGACCCGTAGATGCTAACGGCTCGTGTGACCAGCCGTGACCGCCGCCATCCCACGGTACGGCGCGCGGGCGCGGCTGTCCGTCGAGTTTCGCCGCGCTCCTACTTCCAGAACGCCTTCCGGCTGCGCCCGGCCTCCGGCGGACGACCCGCCCCCGCGCCATCCGCCCCCGCGCCATCCGCCCCCGCGCCATCCGCCCCCGTGGCGTCGCGTGTGTCGTCGAGGAACCTGGCGAGCACCTTGACGGCGCGGCGCCACAGCGCCCGCAGCGCCTCGCCGCGCGGCGGCGCCGGGCCGTCGCACTCGGCGAGCCGGCGCGCCAGGTCGACCAGCGGCGAGGCGCTGCGGGCGCTGTGGCGCCGCGCCGTCAAGGTGCTCGCCAGG
>WHSM01000321.1 GCA_009380105.1 Micromonosporaceae bacterium | reverse complement strand
CTGTGCGCGACACCCGGGCGGAAGTTCTCGAACACGACGTCGGCCGTGCGCACCAGCCCCAAAAAGCGCTCCCGGTCAGCCGGTTCCTTGAGGTCGAGCGCCACGCTGCGCTTGTTGCGATTCAGGCTCAAGTAGTACGCAGACTGATCTCCCACCCGCCAAGGCGGAACCGACCGCGCCCTGTCCGGCCGATCCGGTGACTCCACCTTCACCACATCAGCACCCAGATCGCCCAGCAACATCGACGCGTACGGGCCCGACAGCATGTGCGTCAGATCAAGAATCCGCACACCCTCAAGCGGAGCGCCATGTGACATGAAACACCTCCTCTGATGTGTGATATACCGTATGTCAGGCTGTCCCGGCCTCGCAAGACCCCAAAATCCCGGCGGCATACGATCGGCTGGCGGCGCTTCGGAGGTCTGTCGGTGAACTGGTTCTGGCGCACTTTCCGTGAATCGCCATGGCGTGTCTGTCTATTGTGGACGATTGATATGGGACGATCTAGTCGTGTAACGCTCATAATTGTTGCTGTGTAAAGGATTTGCTTCCTCATCTCGCGGGTGTGGTGGTCGATTCGGCGAAAGTGGTCCGGGTCGAGAACCGCGGCAGTGGCGTCGACTTCTCCGTGGTGCTGCCGTCGTTCGTCAACACCGAGCTCATCACGGGCACCAAGGGGATCCGCGGGTTCCGGGCGGCCGAGCCGGAGGAGATCGCCGCCGCCATCGTCCGGCTGATCGTCACGCCGCGCCCGGTCGTGCGGGTCACCTGGCAGACCGGGGTGCTGCTCGGCTCGCAGAAGTTCGTGCCCCGCCGCGTCTCCGAGGCCGCCGCGCGGCTCCTCGGCGGCGACCACCTGTTCACCGACGACGTCGACCCCGACCAGCGGCGGGCCTACGAGCAACGCGCTCGCGGCAACTGACGTCCACTCCCCCATCCCGCAAAGGAGCCCCGCGATGACCAGTGCTGTGACGACGTCCCGAACGCTGTGTGCGGCATTCCAGTCCGCCGCGGCGCTGGAGCCCGAAGCGGTCGCACTGCGCGATCTCGGCGGCGATGTGGCGATCACCTGGCGGCAGTATCAGGACCGGGTGCGCTCCATCGCCGCCGGGCTCGCCGGCCTCGGTGTCGGCCGCGGCGAGACCGTCGCGCTGATGCTGACCAACCGGCCCGAGTTCCACCTGTGTGACACCGCCACGCTGCATCTGGGCGCAACGCCGTTCTCGGTCTACAACACCAATCCGGCGCAGGTGCTGACCTACCAGTTCGACAACGCCGACAACCGCGTCGTGATCTGCGAGCGGCAGTTCCTTCCCATCATCCGCGAGGCAGTCCAGCAGGGGGGGGCAAGGTCGAACGCATCGTGTGCGTCGACGGCGCCGACGGGGACGCGTTGTCGCTGGAGCAACTGGAAGCCGCGCCGGCGCCCGGGTTCGACTTCGAGGCGGCCTGGCGTGCGGTCGAGCCACACGACCTGCTGACTCTCGTCTACACCTCCGGGACCACCGGATCGCCCAAGGGCGTCGAACTGACCCACGCCAACTTCCTCGAGAACGCGCGCATCCTCGTCGACTTCGGCGTCCGCGACCAGCCCAACCGAATGATCTCCTACCTGCCGGACGCACACGCGGCCAACCGTTGGTTCAGCCATTACGCCCAGTTGCTGCACGGCGGGCAGATCACCACCGTCGCCGACCCCCGGGGAGTGCTGGACGCACTCACCCAAGTCCGTCCCACCTACTTCCTCGGCGTGCCGCGCGTCTGGGTCAAGATGAAGGCCGGGCTGCAAGCCGCGCTCGCCGAACAGACTCCGATCCGCCGCAGGCTCGCCGAATGGGCGATCGGCACCGGCCGCGCTCGCGCCCGTGCCCAGTCCGACGCCCGCGAGCAGCACCTGCTGGCCCGGCTGCAGTACCAGGTGGCCGACCGGGTGGTGCTGGCGAAAATCCGGCAGAAGCTCGGGCTGGACCAGATCGTCGCCGCCGTCAGCGGCGCGGCACCCATCCCGCGTGAAGTGCACGAATTCATCCTCGGCCTCGGCATCCCGCTCTCCGAGGGCTGGGGAATGTCCGAATGCACCGCGGCGGTCACCGTGAACCCGTTGCACCGCATCAAGATCGGCACCGTGGGCCTTCCGGTGCCCGGCGCGCGAATCACCCTGGCCGACGACGGCGAGGTACTCGTTCGCGGCCCGATGGTCATGCGCGGCTACCGCAAGGACCCCGCCAAACCACGGAGGCGATCGACACCGACGGTTGGCTACACACCGGCGACGTCGGTGAGCTCGACGCCGACGGCTACCTGAAGATCGTCGACCGCAAGAAAGAGATCATCATCAACGCCGCGGGCAAGAACATGTCGCCCACCAACATCGAGAACGCCGTCCTCGCGAACTGCCCGCTGGTCAGCACCGTCGTGGTCATCGGCGAACAGCGCCAGTACAACACGATGCTGATCTGCCTCGATCCCGACGCCGCCACCGCGTGGGCTGCCGGACGACCTCGCGACGCTGAGCGAGAGCCCGGAAATGGTAGCGGCCGTTGAGACCGGCGTGGACGCCGCCAACGCCACCCTGTCCCGCGTCGAGCAGATCAAGAAGTTCACCATCCTGCCCGAGATCTGGCTGCCGGGCAGCGCTTACCTCACCCCGACCGGCAAGCTCAAGCGCGCCCCGATCGTCACGCACTACGCCCAGACGATCGAGACCATGTACTGACCCGGCCGTCGGTGGTCATGCCCAACGTTGTGCAGGAGTGTCCATGTACCGGAGCCGTTTTGCCCGCCGCGCCGGTCGACCGGATACCCCGGTCGCCGTGGCACCAACGCACTGGCCATCGCTGCCGCCATCGATCGAGCAGCGGTCCGCGAAGTACGCCGGTTACCGCACTCGTGAGCTCGTCGTCGCCGGGGACGGGCAGGTCCTCGTGCTGCTGCACGGCTTCGGGCATCCCGCCGACTGCTGGCGACCGGTACTGACCCGGTGCGCGGACGAAGGCCGCGCGGCCGTCGCGGTCGACCTGCCCGGGTTCGGCGCCGCCGACCCACTCGCTCCCCGGCCCTACCTGCCGCAGTTGGCGGACTTCGTCCGCGACGTCGTCCAGCACTACGGCAGCACCGGTCCGGTGGTGCTGGTCGGCAACTCGCTCGGCGGCCATGTCGCCATCCGGCTGCTGGACTCCACGCCCGAAACCCCGGTGGCGGGGCTCGTGGCGCTCGGCACGCCCTACGGCCACATGACACGCACCGTCCGCACCCTCCTGGGCTGCGGCATGCTGGGGTATCTCGCCAAGACCCCGGTCTGGACGCCTGCCCGCGCACGCATCTCCTACACAGCACTGGGCCAACTGCTCTACGGCGACCTGTATCGGCTCGAGCCCGACCTGGTCGAGCAGCTCGCATCGATATTTACGGACCCGGAGTCCGCGGCGCGTCTGCACACCCTCAGCGAAGACCTGCTGTCCGAAGTGGACCAGGCGGACGACCCGACGACGATCGGCTGCCGAGCCGTCATCGTCCACGGCACTCGCGACCGGCTCGTCTCCCCCGGCTCGGCTGCCCGGCTGCACGCGGCTATTCCGCACAGCCGACTCGAACTCTGGCCGGACATCGGCCATTGCCCGCAGCTGGACGCACCGGAACGTGTGCTGGAGCTGGCCGCCGAACTCGCCATGAACGTCCCCGAACGCCCCGAGACGGCCTGACCGGCCTGCCGCACAGCATCTCGGCCCCGTCGCCGCAGAAGAAGGCGCCATCTCAGCGAGATCTTCGGCGGACCGAGTTCCGGAACAGATCATCAGCTGCAGGCGTCGAACCGGTCGGACGGCCCGGGTGGTCGGCACTGTTCACGGTCACGATGTCCACCGCCTTCTCGCCTACCGCTTCCAGTGCCCCACGGACCGCGGCCGCGTGGGCACATCTCGGACACGCCTGTCCGGCCTACCACGACCGAACGACTGTCCTGCCTGCACCGACGCCCAGCGAGCTCAGGCCGCGCCCGGAAGCTCGAGGCGTGTGGTTAGTGTGCAAATCGCCCCTCGGACACGCACGTTAGCCACACGGGGTGTGGCTGTGACGTTCACGGCCCGCTCGTGTGGGTCGAATACCAAGCTCAGCCCCAACTTTTCGTAGAGCGTGTTGAGCTTGTCCGGTTCCGCGCTGGACAGCGCTGCTCCGACATCGCCCAGCGAGTCGATCATCGCGTAGACCTCGGCTTCGGTGAGTGACTCAGGTGCTCGCGCGCCGTCGAGCTGTGCTCGCGCGGAGGCTCGTTGCGTCTGTGCCTCGTTGATCGCGTCGACGAAAGCGGCCGGGTCCGCTCCCGCCTCGATGGCGGCTTGGAGTCGGCGCAGGCGGGTCTCGGCGTCCTGCAGGCGCTGCTCGGCAGCGTTCGTGTTGCGTGTTTGTGCCACGTCGCCTTGGGAGTCGACCAGCGCTGGGACCGTGCGATGACATTGTCCGGGTGGAACAAATTCGAGTGGTGTCCATCAGGGTGGGAGAATGGCGCACCGGAGGTGGCAGGCCCAGCTCGCCGATCGATGAGCCTGACGACGTCAGGGATGTGGACGGCTCCGCCCCGCGCGGAAGTCACGCAGCTCGGCGACGGAGCGCTCGACCTGGGCGACCTGTTGCATACGTTCTGGCCGATCTTGCCGCCGCACGGCGATGTCTACTGCGACGAGTCCGACCACGATGAGCGCGAGCCCGGTGAAACCGGCGGATATGAGCGGCGACATCTGCTCATCGACGGCGAGCGTGCCCGCCACACCGCCCCAGCTGTAGAAGATGGCGCTGAAGCCTGCGGCCACGACGACGAGGCCCGCCCAGACGCCATTCGACGGGGTGAGTAGCAACGCCTTCCACCGAGGGGGCGGTCGGCCGATGTTGTCTCGCTCGTGAACCCGGTCGAGTTCAGCTGGGGACGCCGCCTGCGCGGCATCCTCTTCCGCCTGGTTGGTGCTCTCGAATCGCCGTGTGTCGTCGAGGTGCTCCGGTTGTTCGGTCTCCTCGAACGCTGTCCGGTGCCGTCCTGTCTGCTCCGTCATGCCAGCGAACCTCCTGGCCGTTCTAGGCTTCGCGTCAGCGAGTGCCCCGTCATGGCGAACCCGATGAGCAGCAACAGCGGCATGACCCAGGCGATCGGGTACTTGTAGCCGACGGTGATGAACTCGGGCGCCGCAACCGGCTGCGGCGCTGGTGCGACAGACGCCACCGGTGGTTCGACCTGAGGAGCGGGTGCGGCCCCGCCGAGTTCGGGCAGCGGAGCGTCGATCGGGCCCAACTCT
>WHSM01000429.1 GCA_009380105.1 Micromonosporaceae bacterium | reverse complement strand
GCCGGACGAGTGGCCGGCGCTGCGGGAATGGATCGCGGCGCGGTTCCGCACCCGTTCCCGGAACGAGTGGGCGGAGGTGTTCGGCGACAGCGACGCGTGCGTGGCGCCGGTGCTCTCCGTCGCCGAGGCCGCGGAGCATCCCCACCTGACGGCGCGCGGCAGTTTCGTCGACCACGAGGGCGCGCCGGCGCCGGCCTCGGCGCCGCGGTTCTCCCGTACCCCCGGGACCGCGGGCGAGGTGGGACGGCCCGCCGGGGCCGACACCGAGGCCGTGCTCGGCGCCGCCGGCTACAGCGACGCCGAGATCAAGGCCCTGATCGACGCGGGAGTCGTCGCCACGGACTCGTAGCGCCGCTCGGCACCCTGGACCCGGCGCCCGGCTCAGTCGGCTGAGCCCTCTCGAGCGCGGAGAATGTGATCGAGGATGGCCGAGTAGTCGCGATCGGCTTCGCCGGCCCGGTCGGCCTCGGCGAACCAGCTCCGGGCCGCGGAGACCAGGCGCAGGTCAGCGGCGGCGCCGGCGCTGAGGATGAGGTCGGCGTCCTTGCGGGCGAGCCCGAGCGAGAACCGCAGGGGGTACTCTCCGCTCTCCACTGACTCGCGCCGCCGCCCGGCCGCCGCCGCCAACGGGGTCGCGGACAGCACCTCGAAAGCCACATCGGTCGGCACCCCGAGGGCCTGCGCCAACTCCAAGGTCTCGCCGAGCGCGGCAAGCGTGGTCAGCAGCGTGGTGTTGGCGACCAACTTCGCCGCTGTGCCGGCCGCCCACGTGGCCGACGCGCATCGGGGTTCCGAGGGCCGAGAGCACCGGCGTCCATCGCTCGACCAGTTCGGCCGGCCCTCCGAGGAAGATCTTCAGCGTGCCGGACTCGGCTTCCGAGATGCTGCCCAGCACCGGCGCGTCCAGCAGCGGCACGCCGTCCGGCAGCGCGGCCGCCAGCCCGGAGAGGGCAATGGGCTCCACAGTGGACATCTGCGCCACCGTGGCAGAGCGGCCGACGCCGGCCGCGATCCCCTCCGGTCCTTCCGTCACCTCGCGCAGCGCCGCGGGGTCGGACACCATGACGCACACCAGCTGCGCCCGGCCAGCGGCGTGCGCCGGTGTGTCGGCGACGGCGGCGCCAGACTCCAGCAGCGGCGCCGCCTTGTCCGGTGTGCGGTTCCAGACCACCACCTCGTGACCAGCATCGAGGAACCGCCGAGCCATCCGGCTCCCCATCGCCCCCAGCCCGATCACCGCCACAGCGCTCATGCCCGCATGATCGCACGCCTGGGTCCCCGAACGAGTGGTCGCTGTGAACTCGGTGGATCAGGTGAGTGTCACGCCCGAGTGGGCGCGGATGCCCACGCGCCTTCTGTCGCCGTCACAACGATCGGTGGGTCCTCGCCGGCCCGCTGGCTGTTCTGACGGGATCCACATAGCAGGAGTATGTAGGTCCGCAAAGCGGGGATGATGTGGTCTGCAAAACGGGATTCCCATGTTCTTGAAAGAGGGGGTATGCAGCTCAGAGACGATAGATACGTGCCTCGAACTGCCGACCTCGTGCTCACGGAACTACTTCGTGATCTTCCCGCCGTGCTTCTTGTCGGACCTCGAGCATCGGGGAAGACCACACAGCCGCGAGGCACGCACGCTCAGTGGCGTGACAGCCGCTGCGCCGACATCCACCTTCCTGCAGAGCATTGTCGAGCGCGGCGTTGAAGTCGCTGCCGTGCCGCTTGATCCGCCCAACCTCTATGACTACCTCGAACTGGCCGTGCGTGGCGGCTTTCCAGAACCGGCATTGGCTAGGAGTTCCTCGGCTCGCGCCAGACTGCTGGATGGATACATAGATCAACTCATCACCCGTGATCTCGTCGAACACGCCGGCGGGCGCGATCCCGAACGCGTGCGCAGATACTTCGAAGCGCTCGCTGCCAACACCGCGGGGATCGTGACCGACAAGACCCTGCATGACGCCGCCGGTGTCGATCGGAAGACCGCGGTGGGCTACGACGGTTTCCTTCGCGATCTGTTTGTCATCGATGAGTTACCCGCGTGGAGCAGTAACCGGCTCAAACGCATGACGCGCGCGCCTAAGCGGTACGTTTCAGACTCCCGGTCTCGCCGCAGCGCTACTCGGTGTGGACGCCGATGGGGTCCTGCGTGAAGGTGATCTCATCGGGAGGCTGCTCGACACCTTCGTAGTCGCTCAGCTACGTGCGGAACTCGACATCGGACCGAGGCGAACCCGCCTCTTCCACCTCCGTCAGCAGAAGGGTGCGCATGAGGTCGATATCGTGGTGGAGTTCCCGATGAACCGAGTCGTGGGCATTGAAGTCAAGGCATCGTCCGCGCCGACAGCGCACTCGGCCAAGCACCTGATGTGGCTGCGGGATGAACTAGGTGACAAGTTCATCGGGAGGATCGTGTTGCACACGGGCCCGCACTCCTACCCACTCGACGCGAAAATCGTCGCCGCGCCGATCGCAACGCTCTGGAGCTGACTTCGCGACTCCCGAGTTCTCGATCAGCGTGTGGTCGACGTCCCAGAGGACCAGGGCCGTGGCGCTCACGACGCCGTGGCGGCCGCCGTCACGGCGGCGGCGATCCGGCGAACCTCGTCGTCGGAGCAGACGTACGGAGGCATGGTGTAGATCAGGTCCCGGAACGGCCGCAGCCACACCCCCTGCTCCAGGGCCGCTGACGTCACGGCCGCCACGTCCACGGGCGAGGTGAGCTGGACCGCGCCGATCGCCCCGAGCACCCGGACGCCGGCCACGCCGGGCAGGTCGGCGCACCCCGCGAGCCCGTCGGACAGGAGCGCGGAGATTCTCCGTACCGACGAATTCCAGTCCGACGACACCAGCAGGTCCACTGCGGCGTTGGCCACGGCGCACGCCAGGGGGTTCGCCATGAAGGTGGGCCCGTGCATCAGCGCGCCACCGTCGCCCGCGCACACGGCGGTCGCCACGTCCTCGGTGCACAGCGTCGCGGCGAGGGTCAGGTAACCGCCGGTGAGCGCCTTGCCGAGGCAGAGGATGTCCGGGACCACGCCGGCGTGCTCACACGCGAACAGCGCGCCGGTGCGCCCGAACCCGGTCGCGATCTCGTCCAGGATCAGCAGGAGGCCGTGCGCGTCGGCGAGGCGCCGCAGCAGCCGCACGCACGCCGGGCTGTAGAAATGCATGCCGCCGGCGCCCTGCACGACCGGCTCCGCGATGATCGCCGCCAGCTCGCCGCTGTGCCGCTCCGCCAGCTCCGCGACAGCGTCGGCCCACGCGAGCACCTCGGCGTCGTCGTCCGGCCGGTCGAAGCCGCCCGGCGGCCGGGGCGCGAACACCTGCTCCGGCACGACGCCGGCGAACAGCGTGTGCATCCCGTTCACCGGGTCGCAGACGCTCATGTCGTGCAGCGTGTCGCCGTAGTAGCCGCCCCGCACCGTGAGCACCTTGCGCCGTCCCGGCCTGGCCTGCAGCGCCAGCTTCAGCGCTACCTCGACCGACACCGAGCCGGAGTCGCAGAAGAACACCTTCTCCAGCGGCTCCGGAGTGATCGCGACGAGCCGCTCGGCCAACTCGATCGCGGGCCGGTG
>WHSM01000608.1 GCA_009380105.1 Micromonosporaceae bacterium | reverse complement strand
TGAATCCGCTTCATGGTGCTGTCCGCCGGCATCCGCCCGGGCTTCGGCAGGGATCCGCGCGGCCGCAGACTGCGCCGCGCGTCACCGCAGGAACGATCGGGTGGCGCCAAGTCACCGGACTCGGCCGGATCCTCGACACCAGGCGGCAGCGGCGCCGGAGCGGACGGCGCGGCCCGTCGGTCCAGCGGGTCCACATTCCCAGAGCACCCGCCCGGCGCGGCCGCGACCAAGACCGCCGCCAGCACCCCCACGAGGCCGCGGGAGCGCCGGCCGGCGCTCCGGGTCCGGGTCGCGCGCCTCATCGGTACTCCCTGATCCGCCGCTGCAGGCCGACGGCCGCGCCCACCGCGGCCACCGTCATCAGGAACGTCAACGCGAAGCCGACACCGTACAGCGCGCCTCTGGCACGTCCGGCCTCGTCGTCGAACCGGGCGCTGGCATGCCGAATCGCCCTGGCCAGGTGCCCGTCAAGTTGGGAGGCCAGGCTTCCCGCGCTGGCCGGATCGTCCCCGATCGCCCGCTCGACGGCCTCGTTGTAGTCCCCGGCGCTGTCCAGCCGCCTCACGGCGCTGTGCGCGGCGCGCCACTTGCGCGCCGCGCTGATCGCCGCGTCCACGGCCTTCCGAACCTCGTCCTCGGTGGCCTGCTCGCGCGCGCTGCCCAACAGGCCGGCGTCGCCGACCACCCCCGACAGCCGCTTCATCTCGTCGTCGAAGTGCTGGTCGAACTCGGCGCCGCTGCCGCGCGCGATCAGCGTCATCGCCTCGTCGCTGCGAGCCTGCAGCGCGGCGATCCGCGCGTCCGCCAACACCGCCAGCTGCCCTGAGCCGTCCCGGCGGCTGGCGTCGACGTGCCCGGCGGCGCTCACCGACGCGACCGTGAGCCAGATCCCCGCGACCAACGCCGCCGCGGTCGCCGCCGCCAGTCCGGCGTTGAACACCCGGTTCACCCGCCGCGTCAGCCGCCGCTGCGCGACCACCAGGGCCACGAGGAGGATCATCACCAGCGTCACCCCGAGCCACAAACCTGCATCCGCGCTCCGCTGCGCCGCCAGGAGCCGCTGCGCCTCGTCCTGATGCAGCCGCCGCGCGGCGGGCAGGAGCGTCTCCCGCATCAGCCCGGAGGCCTGCCGCAGATACGCGGCACCCAGCGGCAACCCTTGCCGGTTGTACGCCCGCGCCCGCTCCACCAGGCCGGTGTACACCGGCAGGTTCACCGACAGCTCGGTGATGGTGTCTTTCTGCTCCGTGGGCGCCCCGTCCGCCGCGGTGGCGAGCGCCGCCGACGCCCGGGCGATCGCGTTCTCGTACCGTCTGCGCTGTTCTGGCGGCTCCAGGCCGCCGGCCAGGAACGCGCTCGCGGCGGTGGCGTCCGCGTCGGACAGCGACTGGTACAGCTCCAGCTCTGTGGTGCTCAGGGCGCCGCTGCGCAGCGCCACGTCATCCACCACCGTGGTGCGGCCATCGACCTGGTAGCCGCCCACCAGCCCGGTGACCAGCGCCAGCAGCACCAGCGCCGCCAGCCACAACCCCAGCCATCGGGGGGTGCTGCCCAAGCCGCGAACAGCGGCCCCGATCCCACCATGCCGCTGCCGCAGCGGCGCGTCGACGCTCGACGGAATCACCGGCACCCTCATATCCCCCCGCACTCCGATCTCGCCGCGCCGGCCAGCGACCGCC
>WHSM01000059.1 GCA_009380105.1 Micromonosporaceae bacterium | reverse complement strand
ACATGGACTGGGAGACCTACCAGTCCGGCAGCGCCCTCAAGAGCTGACCTGCACCCGGTCCACCCAGGCCCAACCCACAAGATCACTGTCCTGGGTACGAATTCGTGTGGCCTGCGGCCGTCATCGAGGCATGAGGCGGCGAAGCGAAGCGCGACTCAAGCCACGTCTCCGTACCCAGATAACGATCTTGAGACGAGACCGCACAGGCACGGCCCGGCAGTGCGCAACGGCGAAGACCCCGGCAGACGAGGGCCGCACGCCGCACCACGAACCGCGCGCCGCGGCGAGGGAGCCGGCAGACGAGGGCCGCACGCGAGCCGGCCCAGATCCCGGCAGCGCGCAACGGCGCAAAACCCGGCAGGCGAGAGTCGCACGCGGGGGGCTCGGGGGGTCGTCCCCCCCGGCTGAATGAACGAGTGGACCCGACCCGCGCTCTCCGCGGGTAGGGTCCACCCATCCACTCGGGTGGCTGAGGGGACTTGAACCCCCGACCCCCGGGACCACAACCCGGTGCTCTGCCAACTGAGCTACAACCACCGCGCCCCAATGCGTCACGCATGGGCGACGCCCAATGATAGCCGGAGACCCGGAGGCGACCGCGACGGGGTTACGCGCCTTCGGAGTCCGCCGCGCCCGCCGCGCCAGCCGAGCCGTCCGAGCCCGCCGGTCCCGCGGGGCCGGCGACCTCCCCGGCCGGCTGCTCTTCCGAGACGAGCTTGGCGGCCACCGCCTTGGCGCTGTCGACGTCCAGCCCGGGCGGCGGCACGAACACGGTGCGCCGGTAGTACTCCAACTCCCGGATGCTCTCCTTGATGTCGGCGAGCGCCCGGTGGGCGAGACCTTTCGGCGGCAGCCCGTAGTAGGTGCGGGGGAACCAGCGCCGGCACAGCTCCTTGACCGACGACACGTCGATCATCCGGTAGTGCAGATGCTCGTCCAGGGTCGGCATGTCCCGCGCGATGAAGCCCCGGTCCGTGGCGATCGAGTTGCCGCACAGCGGCGCTGTGCGGGGGTCGGGCACGTGCCGCCGCACGTACTCCAGCACCAGCTGCTCGGCTTCGGGGACGCTGACCGGGGACGCGCGCACCGCCTCGGTGAGACCTGACTTGGCGTGCATCGTGCGCACGACGTCGTTCATCGACGCGAGCGTCTCGTCGTCGGTGTGGATCACGACGTCGACCCCGTCGCCGAGGATGTTCAGGTCTGGATCGGTGATGAGCACGGCCACCTCGATCAGCGCGTCCCGATGGAGATCGAGGCCGGTCATCTCGCAGTCGATCCAGACGAGTAAGTCATTCACGTCCTACAGCCTAATGATCGTCCTGGGAAACGGCCGTGAGCCAAACGACCAGGTCACACCCCAATTCCGCCGTGAGCGGATCCGCGACGGGCGAACAGCCCTGGCGCCGCGCCGGGGTTCCGCTCATGATCGGGAGATGCGACTTCTCGTTTTCGGCGGCTCCGTCTTCCTGTCCCGCACCGTCGCCCAGCAGGCGCTTCAGCGGGGGTACGACGTGACCTGCGCGTCCCGCGGCGTGTCCGGCTCGCCCCCCGAGGGGGCCCGGCACGTCACCCTGGACCGCGACGATCCGGACGCGATGGCGAGCCTGCGGGGCGAGCGGTTCGACGCGGTGATCGACGTGGCGCGCCGGCCGTCGCAGGTGCGGCACGCGCTGCGGGCGCTGTCGGATCGCGTGGGCCACTGGACGTTCGTCTCGACCGGCAGCGTGTACGCCGACACCGCCACCCCAGGGCAGCGCGTCGACTCCGCCCCGCTGCTGCCCCCGGCGCCGCCGGACGCCGACGAAAGCGACATCGGGCTGTACGGCCAGCTCAAGGTCTCCTGCGAGCAGGTTGTCGCGGCGGCCCGCGGGGACGACGCGTTCGTGGTGCGGGCCGGGCTGATCGGCGGCCCGCACGATGTGGGCGACCGGTTCTCGTACTGGCCGCTGCGGCTGGCCCGCGGTGGCGAGGTGCTGGCCCCGGGCGCGCCGGAGGACGACGTGCAGGTGATCGACGTGCGCGACCTGTCCGCGTGGCTGCTCGACGGCGCCGCTCAGCGCCTGACCGGCACGTACGACGGGGTCGGCGAGGTGACGCCGTTCGGGCGGCTCCTGGAGCGGGTGGCGGCCGGCGTCGGGGCACACTCCCACCTCACCTGGGTGGATCAGGAGTTCCTGGTCGGGCACAAGGTGGAGCCGTACATGGGTGAGCGGTCGCTGCCGATGTGGCTGCCGCTGCCGGAGTACGCCGGCTGGTCGTCCCGCGACGCCAGCTCCGCGTACGCCGCTGGCCTGCGCTGCCGCGACCTGGCGGAGACCGCGCGCGACACGCTGGCCTGGGAGCGGGACAGCGGCCGGGAGCACCCGGTCAACGCGGGGCTCACCGAGGCCGAGGAGGCAGAGCTGCTGGCCGCCTGGCACGAACGGCAGGGTGAGCCCGGAAGCTAACGCCCGAGAAGCGGCAGATCTTGGAGCCCTGGTGTCGAATCGCGACACCAGGGCTTCAAGATCGTGGCTGGGCGCAGCGTTTCTGCAAGTCTTCTTCTTGACCCCTTCACCCAATCGAAGGTAATTTCCGCAGGCGAACCCCAAGACATGCACCCGCCCCCCTCGGACTCGGAGGTGCGCCGTGCCACCCGCCCCTGACAACAGCAGCCCCCGTCACCATCCCGATCCCCCCGACGCCGACGCGGTGAACCTGCCGCCCCAACCTCCGACGCGCCGCCAGTTCCTCGCCGGAGTCGCGGTCACCGCGGCCGCGACTGCCGCCGGCGCCGCGATCGGCGGCGAGGCGACGGCCGCGCCCGCCGGCAACCGGGTCGGCTGGGTGAACCGCACCCTCAGCCGGATGACCCTTGAAGAGAAGGTCGGCCAGCTCTTCGTGCTCTACGCGTACGGCAACGACGCGACCGATCCCGCCGCGGCCGACCGGAACGCCAACCGCAACACCTACGGCGTCGAGACCCCCAAGCAGATCATCGAGAAGTACGCCCCCGGCGGGCTCATCTACTTCGGCTGGTCCCACAATCTGGAGCAGCCGCGGCAGGTGGCCACGCTCTCCAACGGGGTGCAGCGCGCCTCGCTGAGCCGGCCCGGCAGCGCCCGGACGCCACTGCTGGTCGCCATCGACCAGGAGCACGGCGTCGTGTTGCGGCTCGGGCCGCCGGTGACCATGTTCCCGGGCGCCATGGGCCTGGGAGCCGGCCGCGACCCGGACACCGCGTACGGCGCCGCGAAGATCACCGGTGACGAGCTGCGGGCGCTCGGGATCAGCCAGAACTACGCGCCGGTCGCCGACGTCAACGTCAACCCGCTGAACCCGGTGATCGGAGTGCGGTCGTTCGGCAGCGAGCCCGACCTCGTGGCCGAGCTGACAGCCGCGCAGGTGCGCGGCTTCCAACGCGGGGCCGGCGTGATGACCGCCACCAAGCACTTCCCCGGTCACGGCGACACCGCTGACGACAGCCACACCGGGCTGCCGGTGATCGACCACACGGAGGCGGAGTGGGAGCAGATCGACGCCCCGCCGTTCCGCGCCGCGATCCAGGCCGGCACCGACACGATCATGACCGCGCACATCGTGGTGCCTTCGCTGGACCCGGCCGAGGACCCGGCCACCCTGTCCCGCCCGATCCTCACCGGCATCCTGCGGGAACGGCTCGGCTACACCGGGGTGGTGGTCACCGACGCGCTGACCATGGCGGGGGTGCGCACCAAGTACGGCGACGACCGGGTGCCCGTGCTCGCGCTGAAGGCCGGCGCGGACATGCTGCTGATGCCGCCGCTGCCCGACGTGGCGTTCGGCGGCGTGATGGCGGCGCTGCGCTCCGGCGAGCTCACCGAAGAGCGGCTCGACGTGTCGCTCCGGCGAGTGCTCGCCCTCAAATGGGACCGCGGCCTGGTGGACGACCCGTACGTCAACCCGGACAAGATCCCGCAGCGGATCGGCACGCCTGAGCACCTCGCCGCGGCGCAGGAAGCCGCGGATCACGCGGTGACCGCGGTGAAGAACGACGCCGGGCTCCTGCCGCTGAACCCCGCGGGCAGGTCGGTGCTGGCGACCGGTTACCACAGCTCCCTGTTCGACTCCACCGGCGGGTTCGCCCGGGAGCTCACCAGCCGCGGCGCCGACGTCCTCAAGCAGCTCTACGGCACCCGTCCCACCGACGCCCAGATCGCGGCGGCCGTGGCGGCTGCCAACGAGCGTGACCTCACGGTGGTCTTCACCCACAAGGCGTGGGACACGACGGTGGTCGACCCGAGCGGGCAGCAGCAGAAGCTGGTGCGGCAGCTGGTCGCCACCGGCAAGCCGATCATCGTGGTGGCGGTGCGCGACCCGTACGACATCGCGTACTTCACCGAGGCCAGCACCTACCTGGCCGCCTACGCGTACAACGCCCCGGTGATGACGGCGCTCGCCAAGACGATCACAGGCGAGCTGTCGCCGAGCGGGAAGCTGCCGGTCACCGTGCCGGTCGCCGGGGACCCGGACACAGTGCTCTACCCCTACGGCCATGGATTGAGTTGGTGAGCTGACATGGAACGACGTGATTTCCTTTCCCAGGCAGGCGCTCTGGCGGCAGGAGCCGCAGGCGCCGCAGCGATCGGCGCCGCGGGCGCGGCGCACGCCAGCCCGGCCGCTACGACCGCGGGAGCGGCCGGTTCGCCGACCCGCGTGCTGAGCGGGCTGGAGGTGCTGCAGGCATCGGGCTGGGCCGCGCTGGCCGACCAGAAGGTCGGCGTGATCTCGAACCCGACCGGCGTCAACAGCGACTACGTCCACGAAGTGGACCTGATGCACGCAGACGACCGGGTGGACATCGTCGCGGTGTTCGGACCGGAGCACGGCTTCCGCGGCTCGGCGCAGGCCGGCGGCAGCGAAGGCACCGGCATCGACCCGCGCACCGGGCTGACCATCTATGACGCCCACGGAGCCACCTCCGCGAAGTTCGCCTCGATGTTCGACAAGGCGGGCGTGGAGACCGTGGTCTTCGACATCCAGGACGTCGGATCCCGGTTCTACACCTACATCTGGACCATGTACCGGGCGATGATCGCGGCGGCCGGCATGGGCCTGCGGTTCGTGGTGCTGGACCGGCCGAACCCCATCGGCGGCGAGGCGTACGGGCCGATGATGACGCCGGACTACACCTCCGGCGTCGGTGTGCGCGAGATCGTGCAGCAGCACGGGATGACCGTCGGCGAGCTGGCCCAGTTCTTCAACGCCGAGTTCCTCGCCAACGAGGGCGGGGCCGTCGACCTGGCGGTGGTGTGGGCAGAGGGCTGGCGCCGGGGCGTCTTCTACGACGACACCAAGCTGCCGTGGGTGCAGCCCAGCCCGAACATGCCGACGCCGACCACCGCCCTGGTCTACCCCGGCACGGCCATGTTCGAAGGGGTCGCGAACATCTCCGAAGGGCGCGGCACCACGCAGCCATTCGAGTTCGTCGGCGCGCCCGACCCGATCCTCGACTACCGCTGGAGCGACAAGATCAACGACCACGGCATGGAGAGCGTGCGGTTCCGGGAGGGCTATTTCCAGCCCACTTTCTCCAAGCACACCGGGAAGCTGTGCGTCGGGGTGGAGGTGAAGGTCGTGGACCGGCGCGCGTACGACCCGATCAAGGCCGCCGTGGCGATGCTGGTGGAGGCGAAGACTTACCCCGACTTCGCGTGGCGGCGGGACTCCTGGGACCCGCAGCGACCGTACTGGGTCGACAAGCTCAGCGGCTCACCTCGACTCCGGACGATGATCGACGGCGGCGCGACCGTCGACGATGTGGTCGGAGCGTGGGCCGACGAGCTGGCGGCGTTCAAGGCGCAGCGGCAGCCGTACCTGCATTACGCGGTCTGACGGCGCGACCCGCACCCGCCACTGCCCTCAGTTGATCATGCGCTCCAGTTGATCATGCGATGGACGCTGTGCGGCGCCGGCCACGGTCGCCCGCGCCGCACAGCGTCCAATGAATGATCATTTCCGGGGTACGAGGGGCACCGGGCACCGGGCACGAGGCGCCGGGGCACGAGGCCCGCCCCGGCCCCCACGCTGATGGCGTCCGCCCGATAGGTTGACCTTCGCCGGCAGTGCCTGTCGAGGGCCGGCGATGGCTGTCGAGGACAAGGGCGGACATGGAGTTACGGACCTTCGGCGAGCTGCTGCGTCTGCTGTTCACGGCGCAGCCGGATCCTCCACTGTGGCTGGTCCCGGTCACCGGGGCGTTGGCCGCGGCCGTGGTGCTCTACTCCCCGGTGTGGCGGCTCGCGCGCAACGTCATCACGATCGTGCACGAGGCGGGGCACGCCGCCGTCGCGCTGCTCACCGGCCGACGGCTGCGAGGCATCAAGCTGCACTCGGACACCTCCGGCGTGACCGTGTCGGCCGGGCCACCCACTGGGGCGGGCATGGTGTTCACGCTGCTCGCCGGCTACACGGCGCCGTCGGCGTTGGGGGCGCTCTACGCGGGTGTGCTGGCGCTGGACCGCGTGACCCTGCTGCTGTGGTTGAGCATCGCGCTGCTGGCGCTGCTCCTGGTGGCGATCCGGAACGTGTACGGAGTCTTCGCGGTGCTCGCCACCGGCGCGGCGGTCTTCGGGGTCTCCTGGTTCGGCACCGCGCTGGTGCAGTCGGGGTTCGCCTACTTCATGACCTGGTTCCTGTTGCTCGGCGGCGTGTGGCCGGTCATGGAGCTGCAGCGCAAACGGCGCCGCCGCCAGGCGCCGGACTCGGACGCCGACCAACTCGCCCGCCTCACCGGAGTCGCGGGGCTGATCTGGGTGGTGGTGTTCGGCGGGCTCGCGCTGACGGCGGCGCTGGTGGGCGGCGGTTGGCTGCTGTCCTGATTCCGGCGATCCCTCGGCGGTCTCACCGCGAGTAGCGGTACCGTGGCACGTGATGGCAAGCCAGAATCGCTCGACCGCCGTGATGACCGTGCACGTGCCGTGCTATCGGTGCGACGCCGCTGGTCAGATCATGGAAGCGCGGTGCGCGCTCGATCCCGACAACGCGACGGCGACGGTGTACGTGCCGCAGCCCTGCTGCGTCTGCCAGGGGCGCCGCTGGTTCGAGTCCGTGGTGCCCGTGCAGCAGTCGTGACGCGACGCGCGCGCGGCGTGCATCGACGTCCTTCAGGTCACGTGTCAGCGCCAGGCAGACCGCTGTCGCCGCCGGCCGAGCGGTCACCCGATAGCATCCGGGCCAGTGTCGGATGAAACGGCTGGTCAGGTCCGGGGGAACCCGCAGGTGGAGGCTCCCGAGCCGAGTGCTGGCCGCTACGCGATCGGCGACATCCACGGTTACCTCGACGAACTCGACGCGGCCCTGGTCGCCGCGGGTCTCACCGACGCCGATGGCGCATGGTCCGGCGGCGAGGCGACGGTGTGGTTCCTGGGCGACTTCTCCGACCGGGGCCCGGACGGCATCGGGGTGATCGACCGGATCCGCCGGCTCGCCGCCAACGCCGAGTCTGCCGGCGGGCAGGTCGACGCGCTGCTCGGCAACCACGAGTTGCTCCTGCTGGGCACTCACAAGTTCGATGACACGATGGTGCCGACCACGTACCCCCAACGCAGCTTCCACAGAGTGTGGAAGCTCAACGGCGGCCAGCAGAGCGACCTGGACCGGCTCACCGACGAGCACGTCGAGTGGCTGTCCGGTCGTGGCGTGGTCGCGCGCGTGGGCGAGCACCTGCTGATGCACTCGGACACGACGTCGTACCTGTCGTACGGCGACTCCCCCGAGGCGATCAACGCCGCGGTGGCCGAGGTGCTCGCAGGCGACGACATCGACGACTGGTGGGTGTGCTTCCGCAGGCTCACCGGACGCCACGAGTTCCGGGAGGACCACGGCGAGGAGACCGCCGCGGAGGTGCTCAGGCGCCTCGGCGGACGGCAGATCGTGCACGGCCACAGCACGATTCCGAGCCACCTGGGCGTTGCTCCAGCCGCCGTGGAAGCCCCACACGAGTACGCAGGAGGCAAGGCGCTAGCGATAGACGGCGGCGTCTACCTGGGCGGCCCCTGCCTAATCGTCCCCCTCACCAACCCCTGACCCACAGCGCCGCGCCGCCACCACTCCCCCCCTGCTCGCCCCTTACTCGCCATTTACCGCTAACTGGCGGTCATGGGCAGCCTGGGTTCAGGGGTCAGCGCAAACCCTGCAAACCGTGGGGTGGGTGAGTGAGTGGGTGGGTTAGTTGCCTGTTGTGGAGCCTTTGATGCGGCCTAGTTTCGCGCGGCTGGCTTGGGTTGCCGCTGCCACGCGTTCCGGGGTGAGGCCGTACTGCTGGTAGAGCACCTGGTACGGCGCGCTGGCCCCGAAGTGCTCCAGGCACACGCAGACCCCGTGCGGGCCGACCAGCTCCTGCCAGCCCTGCGACACCCCGGCCTCCACCGAGACCCGGCACGGCACGTCCGGCGGCAGCACGGCGTCCCGATACGCCGGGGACTGCCCGAAGAACCACTCCTTGCACGGCATCGACACCACCCGGGTCGCCACGCCGTCGGCCTCCAGCCGCTCCCGCGCCTCCAGCGCGATGCGCACCTCGCTGCCCGTCGCGATCAACAGCGCCTCGGGCCTGCCGTCGGTCGCCTCGGCGAGCACGTACCCGCCGCGCGCCACGGCGTCCGGCGACGGCGCCGGCAGCACCGGCACGTTCTGCCGGGTCAGGCACAGCCCGACCGGCCCGTCCGGGTCGACGCCGCTGTGCCGTTCCAGGATCGCCCGCCAGGCCAGCGCGGTCTCGTTCGCGTCGGCCGGGCGCACGACGGCCAGGCCGGGGATCGCCCGCAACGCGGCGAGCTGCTCGATCGGCTGGTGCGTCGGCCCGTCCTCGCCGAGCCCGATCGAGTCGTGGGTCCAGACGTACGTCACCGGCAGGTGCTGCAGCGCGGCGAGCCGCACCGCCGCCCGCATGTAGTCGCTGAAGACCAGGAACGTCCCGCAGTACGGCCGCAGCGCGCCGTGCAGCGCGATCCCGTTGCAGATCGCGGCCATGCCGTGCTCTCTGACTCCGAAGTGCAGGGTGCGGCCGTAGCGGCTGGCCGACTCCGACTCCCACGGCAGGAACGACTTCTCGCCCTTCATCGTGGTGTTGTTGCTGCCGGCCAGATCGGCCGAGCCGCCCCACAGCTCCGGCAGCATCGAGGCGAGCGCCGCGAGCACCTCGCCGCTGGCATTGCGGGTCGCCATGCCTTTCCCGGGATCGGGCTCGAAGGACGGCAGCGCGTCCACCCAGCCAGGCGGCAGAGCGCGCGCGGCGATCCGGCGGAACTCGGCAGCCCGCGCCCCCGAGGCCCACTCAGCGACCCGCGAGGACCATTCGGCGTGCTGCTTGCGCCCGCGCTCGACCACTTCCCGGGCCCTGGCGAGCAGCTCCGACGGCATCGCGAAGCTGTGCCCCGGCTCCAACCCCAGGATCTCCTTGGCCGCGGCGACCTCCTCGGCGCCGAGGGCCGAGCCGTGCGCCGCGCCGGTGTTCTGCGCGTGCGGCGCCGGGTAGGCGATCACTGTGCGCGCCGCGATGATCGACGGCCGCTCGGTCTCGTCCCGCGCGGCGGTGAATGCCTGGCGCAGCGCCGCGACGTCCTCGCCGTCGTCGACCCGCTGGACCTGCCAGCCGTACGCCTCGAAGCGCCGCAGCACGTCCTCGCTCATCGCCACCTCGGTGTTGCCCTCGATGGAGATGTGGTTGTCGTCGTAGAGCACCACGAGGTTGCCGAGGCGCTGGTGGCCGGCGAGCGCGCAGGTCTCGTGGCTGATGCCTTCCTGCATGTCCCCGTCGGACGCGAACACCCAGATCGTGTGGTCGAAGACGCTCTCGCCGTCGGCGGCGGCGGGGTCGAAGAGCCCTCGTTCCCGGCGCGCCGCCATCGCCATCCCCACCGCGGCGGAGATGCCCTGGCCCAGCGGCCCGGTGGTTGCCTCGACTCCGGCGGTGTGGCCGTGCTCGGGGTGCCCGGGCGTCCGGGAGCCCCACTGCCGGTAGCTGCGAAGGTCGTCCAGGCTCATCCCGTACCCGGAAAGGTAGAGCTGGATGTAGAGCGTCAAGCTGGAGTGGCCGACGGAGAGCACGAACCGGTCCCGGCCGCGCCAGTGCGGAGCTGTCGGGTCGTGGCGCAGAAACTCCTGGAAGAGGAGGTACGCGGCGGGGGCCAGGCTCATCGCTGTGCCGGGATGGCCGCTGCCGGCGTGCTCCACAGCGTCCATGGCGAGCCCGCGGATGTGGTCGATGACCCGGGCGTCCCGGTCGTCGGACCAACCGCGCCCGGCGTGGGAGCGGTACTCCTCGCGCTCCGCGCCGTGCCGCACCCCGGTCTTGAGCTCCGCGTGCGCGCCGCTCGCCGGGCGGGTGGTCCGCCGGTCGTCGCGGCTGGTGGGTCGGGTGCGTTTTCGATCTGCCATACGGTGGCTATTCCCGTAATGAGCAGTGCCTAACACGAGCGGTCGGGCGCCGGGGAGCTACCCGTCGCGGCGGCGCCAGGCGTAGAGCTGCTCGGGTCGGCCGGTCTGGCCGTACCGGGCGCCCCGGTCTGCCTGCCCTTGCTCCACCAGGTGCTCCAGGTAGCGCCGCGCGGTCACCCGGGAGACGCCGGTCACCTCCGCGACGTCGGAGGCCGACACCGCCGAGTCCCGGGACCGGAGGTGCTCCACGACAGCGTTGAGCGTGGTGGAGCTCAGCCCTTTCGGCAGCGCGGGCCCACTGGACCCGCGCAGCACCGCGAGCGCCCGGTCGACCACGACCTGGTCGCCGGCCTCCCCCGTGGCGGCCATCTGCCGGCGGTAGTCGGCGTAGCGCTCCAGCTTGTCGCGCAGCGTGGCGAACGCGAACGGCTTCAGCAGGTACTGCACTACGCCCTGCGACACCGCGGCGCGCACCGTGGCGAGGTCACGCGCGGACGTCACCGCGATCACGTCGGCGCCGCGGCCGGCGGCGCGGATCGCCCGGCACACGTCGAGGCCGCCCATGTCCGGCAGGTAGAAGTCGAGCAGCACCAGGTCCACCGGCTGCGCGCCGAGGATCCGCAGCGCGTCGCCGCCGGAGTGGGCGACGCCTGCCACCGCGAAGCCGGAGACCCGCGCCACGTACGCCTGGTGCGCCTCCGCGATGAGTTGGTCGTCCTCCACGACCAGGGTGCGGATCGGCCTCACGGCGCCGCCTCCGAAGCCGCTGGCCGCGCCGCCGCGCCCGCTGGGCGCGCCACCGGGAGGCGCACCTCGAACACCGCGCCGCCGTCGTGTTCCAGCGTGAGCGACCCGCCGTGCCGACGCACCACCTGGTCGACCAGCGCCAGCCCCAGCCCGCGCCCGTCGCCTTTGGTGCTGCCGTCGCGCCGCACCACCTCGGGCAGTCGCGCCGGGGCCATGCCGGGGCCGCTGTCCGCCACCCGCGCCAGGAACTCGCCGTTGCACTCCCGCACGGTCACCACGACGCGGCGTGGCGGCTCGCCGGCGAGCGCGGCGTCGATCGCGTTGTCGATCAGGTTGCCCACCACCGTCACCAGGTCGCGCGGGTCGACCGCGGTGTCGCCGACCTCGGTCTCGTCGGAGACCACGAGCTCCACGCCACGTTCGTGCGCCTGGGACGCCTTGCCGAGCAGCAACGCGGACAGCACCGGCTCGGCCACCGCGCTCGTCACCCGGTCGGTGAGCTCCTGCGTGAGCCGCAGCTCGTCGGTGGCCAGGCGCACCGCGGCCTCGGCGCGGCCCAGCTCCACCATCGCCACCACGGTGTGCAGCCGGTTCGCGGCCTCGTGGGTCTGGGCGCGCAACGCCTCGGCGAAGCTCTTGACCGAGTCCAGCTCTCCGGTCAGCGCGGTCAGCTCGGTGTGGTCGCGGAAGCTGACCACCGTGCCGAGACGACGCTCTTCCCACACTGCCGGGCGCTGGTTGACCAGCAGGGTGCGCAGGCCGACCAGGTGCAGCTCGTCGACCGCGTCGCGGCCGGACTCGGCCAGGTCGCGCAGCGAGTCGGGCAGTCCGGCGTCGCCGACCGGCCCGCCGACTGCGTCGGGCGGCAGCTCCAGCAGCCGTACCGCCTCGTCGTTGGCGAGCTGCAACCGCCGGTCGCTGTCGAGCACGAGCAGACCTTCGCGCACCGAGTGCAGGACGGCGTCCCAGTACTCGTACATCCGGGTGATCTCGCGTGGGCCGAGCCCGTGGGTCTGCCGCCGCAGCCGCCGGCTCACCGCGAAGGCGCCGGCCGCCGCGAGCACGTACGCCAGCCCCGCCACGCCGAAGACCGCGGGCAGTTGCGCCCAGAACTCCTGGCCGATCTTCGCCACCGTGATGCCGACGGAGACGAGCCCGACCACGCGCTCGCCGTAGCGCACCGGCGCCACGGCGCGCACCGACGGGCCGAGGGTGCCGGTGTAGGTCTCGGTGAAGGGCTCGCCTGCCAGGGCCGGTGCGATGGTGCCGATGAAGTGCCTGCCGATCTGGTCCGGGTTCGGGTGCGACAGGCGGACCCGCTTCGGCGTCATCACCACCACGAAGTCTGTGCCCGCGGAGCGGCGGACCGACTCCGCGTACGCCTGCACATCCGTGTGGTGGCGGGCGGTTCCGGGCACCGCCGAGACCGCCCGCACGGCGTCGACGACCTGCGGCGAGCGCGCCACTGTCTCCGCCACCGCCAGCACTCTCTGCGCGGATGCGGCGTCGAGGTCTCGCCGGGTGTCGAGCAGCACCGTTGTGGCGACGATCAGGCACACCGCCAACACCACGGCGGCCTGGAGCAGCAGCAACTGCTGCGCCAGGCTCCGCTCGCCGAGCCACCGGGACAACCGCCTCCGCATGGGCACAGTCTCCATCGCGGATATCGGAGCTCACAGCCGCCCCCGGGCTGTGGGCTGGCCGCCGCGACGCGGGTCGACTGCAGCCCCGGCCGGCCCTAACGTTGCCGGCGGGTCACGGTGTGACGCAATTCATGACCGTTATGAACGCAACAGGGACTCCTGCCGTGATCCGGGCCACTGTGCTTGAGCACCTGAAGCTGCCGACGACGAAGAGACCACACACAGGTGTGGTTCGAGGAGGAGTGACTGGCATGCGAAACATCACCACGCGCCGGCTGATCGCCTGGACCGCGGTGGCGCTGTCCCTGACGATGGCCGTGTCCGGATGCGCGCGCGGCTCCGGCAAGGGTGACGGCGGCACGGAGTTCACGATCAAGTTCTCCCACGTGGTCACCCCGAACACGCCCAAGGGCCAGGCCGCGGAGAAGTTCAAGGAGCTCATCGAGAAGAGCAGCGACGGGCGGATCAAGGTCGAGATCTACCCGAACTCCGAGCTCTACGGCGACAAGGACGAGCTGCAGGCGCTGCAGTCCAACAGCGTGCAGATGCTCGCCCCGTCGACGGCGAAGTTCACCACGATCGCCCCGGAGCTGCAGGTGCTCGACCTGCCGTTCCTGTTCGACACGGTAGAGGACATTCCGAAGGTGGTCGCACCAGGGACCACTGTCGGCAAGGCCATCTACAACAACGAGAAACTGGCGTCGAAGAAGACCAAGGTGCTCGGGCTCTGGGACAACGGCCTCAAGCAGCTGTCGTCGAACTCGGAGATGCGCACGCCCGCGGACCTCAAGGGGCTGAGCTTCCGGATCCAGCCGTCCGACGTGTTGAAGAGCCAGTTCAGCGCCTGGAAGGCCAGCTCCACCCCGATGGCGTTCTCGGAGGTGTACAGCGCGCTGCAGCAGGGCGTCGTGGACGGCCAGGAGAACCCGTACTCCAACATCGAGACGCAGAAGATGCACACGGTGCAGAAGCACATCGCCGAGTCTGACCATGGCTATCTCGGCTACGTGCTCGTGATCAACACCAACTTCTTCGAGTCGCTGCCCAAGGATCTGCAGAAGGCTGTGACGGAGGCCGCTGACGCCGCGAGCGAGCACAACCGCAAGATCGCCGCCGACGTCAACGACAAGGCCAAGCAGGCGATCCTCGACGAGGGCTCGACGAAGATCGCCAAGCTCTCGGACAAGGAGCGCCAGGCGTTCAAGGACGCGGTCGTGCCGACCGTGTGGCGCCAGTACGCCGACGTGATCGGCGAAGACCTGATCAATGAGCTGCTCGACGGACAGAGCTAGGCAGTCGCAGCGGCCGGGGGCGGCTCTCTCGCGGAGCCTGCCCCCGGCCTCGTCACAGGAGGCGTCATGTCCGGCATGGACCGGGTGCTGACACGCGTGGAAAACGTCCTGGCGGCCGGGTTCCTCGGGCTGGCCGCCGGGCTCGCCATCGTCAGCGTGATCTTTCGCTATCTCTTCGGCGTGTTCATCTTCTGGGCCGAGGAAGCGATCATCTACTCGATCATCTACTCCACCTTCCTCGGCGCGGTGATCACGCTCAGGCACAACGAGCACGTCAAGGTCGACCTCCTGGCGCCCCTCCTCGGGAAGGCAGGCAAGCGCGCCATGGCCGTGGTCGGCGCCGCCGTCACCCTGGTCTATCTCGGAGTGATCGGGGGGTTCGCCTGGATGCTGCTGTTCGAGCCGTTCTCCAGCGCCACGGTGACCCCCGCGCTGAAGCTGCCGCTGTGGGTCGTCGAGCTGGCGGTGCCGGTCGGCCTGACGCTGATGTTCCTGCGCGCGCTGGAGATCCTCTACCGGACGGCGCGCGGGCGCACCGCGTTCGAAGAGGGCGAAAAGTCGCTTCTGGAGCACGAGGCGGAAGCCACGGGCGTGAAGCTGGAGGATCTCCGATGACGGAAGCCTGGGTGGTCCTGTTCGCGCTGCTGTTCGCGCTGTTGTTCTCGTCCACCTCGATCGCGGTCGCGCTCGGCCTGACGTCGTTCATCTACTTCTACTACTTCACGACGCTGCCGCTCACCCAGATTCCGGAGCGGCTGTTCAACTCGCTCAACACGTTCCCGTTGATGGCGATCCCGTTCTTCGTGCTCGCCGCGAACATCATGGCCCGCGGCGGGATCAGCAAGCGGCTCACGGCGGCCGGCAACGTCCTGGTCGGAGGGTTCCAGGGCGGCCTGGCGATGACGGCGGTGCTGTCCTGTGTCTTCTTCGCGGCCATTTCCGGCTCCAGCCCGGCGACGGTGATCGCGGTCGGCACGCTGCTCATCCCCGCCATGATCTCCAGTGGGTACGGCAGGAAGTTCTCCACCGGCCTGATCGCCACGTCCGGCTCGCTGGGGATTCTGATCCCGCCGTCGATCCCGCTCATCGTCTACGGGATCACCACCGAGCAGTCGATCGGGGACCTGTTCCTCGCGGGAATCATGCCCGGAGTGGTGGCCGGGGTGATGCTGCTGGTCCTGGTGATCGTGATCTCGCGGCGACGCAAGCTCGGCAACAGGGAGGGCATGGCAGAGCTGACCCGCGCGGAGAAGGCACGGGTGCTGCGCGACGCCGCGCTGAGCCTGGCGCTGCCGGGCCTGGTGCTGGGCGGGATCTACGGCGGAGTTTTCACGCCGACCGAGGCGGCGGCGATGGCGGTGTTCTACGCGCTGGTGATCGCGCTGGGCGTCTACCGCGAGATCGGGGTCAAGGACCTCGGGGAGATTCTGCTGCGGTCCGTGCGCACGTCGTCGATGATCCTGTTCATCATCGCCAACGGAATCCTGTTCTCGTTCGTGCTCAGCTCCGAGCGGATTCCGGGCCAGATCAGCGCGGCGCTGCTGGACATAGATCTCAACAAGTGGGGATTCCTGCTGCTGGTGAACCTGCTCCTGCTGGTCGTCGGCTGCTTCATGGAGACCTCCAGCGCGATCATCATCCTCGCGCCGATCATCCTGCCGATCGCCCTGGAGCTCGGCGTCCACCCGATCCATCTCGGGATCATCATGGTGATGAACCTCGAGATCGGCATGATCACGCCTCCGCTGGGGCTGAACCTCTT
>WHSM01000549.1 GCA_009380105.1 Micromonosporaceae bacterium | reverse complement strand
GATCGGGAACAGCGCGATGAACGACGCCGTGATCAGCGTGGCGTGCAGCAGCACCGACACCAGCGGCCGCCGCTGGCTGCGGCGCTGGCCCGCCCCCCGCAGGCGCGACTCGGCCCGCGCGGCCCGGATCGCGGCCCCGGGAGCGGCTGAGTCGAGTGCTCGGCTCCGCGCTCGCTCCGCTCCTCGCTCCGCTGCGATGCTCGCTCGCTGTCGCCTCGCGGCCTCCGTCACGTCACCACACCTCTCCCTGCTCGCGCAGCGCGCGCCGGTACGTCGCGGCGAAGACCAACAGGATCGACAGGATCAGCACGCCGTACGTGGCGGCGAGCGAGTAGTTGCGCAGCCCTTCGAACGCCGCGCGGAACGACCCGGTCACCAGGATCTCGGTCTGGCCGGCCGGCTGGCCCGCCGTCACCAGGAAGATGATCGGGAACATGTTGAACGTCCAGATCGTGCCGAGCAGGATCACGGTCATGCTCACCGGGCGCAGCCCCGGCAGCGTGACGTTGACGAACCGCTGCCACGGCGAGGCGCCGTCCATCTGGGCCGCCTCGTACAGCTCGCGGGGGATCGCCTGCATCCCGCCCAGCAGCGCCACCATCATGAACGGCACACCGAGCCAGACGTTGGTGACGATCGCGGTGAACAGGGACGTGGACTGGTGGGCGAACCACTCCACCGGATCGGCGCCGAAAGCCTTCAACAGCGAGTTGAACAGCCCGAACCGCTCGTTGAAGAGGAACTTCCACGCGAACGCCACCACGAACGCCGGCACGGCCCACGGCAGCACTAGCAGCACCCGGTAGACGGCCCGGCCGGCGAGTGGCCGGTTGAGCAGCGTGGCCAGGCCGAGCCCGATGCCGTAGTGGCACACCACGCAGGTGACGGTCCAGATCAGCGTGACCGTGAACCACTGCCAGAACTCGCCGGTCTCGCCCGTGAGGACGCGGACGTAGTTGTCCAGGCCGACGTGCTGCCAGGCGTCGGGGTTCGGCTCACACTCTTCGGCGCCGCCGAGGATCTTGGTGCAGATCTCCTCGCGCTGGTTGGACTCGTTCAGGTTGGTGAACGACAGCCAGACGCCCCGCGCCAATGGGTAGAGGATGATCACGGCGATCACGACGGTCACCGGCAGCACCATCGCCCAGGCGTACCAGTGCTTGTTCCAGCTGCGGCGCAGCCTCCCGCGCCGGCCCTCCTCGGACCGGCGCGGAGGCTTGCCCGCGGCCGCTTCGCTTCTCGCGGACGTGAGCGTCATGTCAGCTGTACTTCGGCACCACTTCGGACTTGTACTTCTTGGCGCAGGTGTCCAGGGCCGCCCTCGGGTCCTTGCCCTGCACCATCACCTCGGTGGCGACCTGGTCCAGCGGGCCGAAGAACTTGCCGCCCTCCGGGATCCAGGGGCGCGCCACCGCGGCGTCGAGCACCGGCTTGAACGCCGAGACGATCGGGTTGTTCTTCACGCTTTCCAGCTCGTACGCCGACGTGCGGGTCGGCAGGAGTCCGAGCTCCTCGGCCAGGAACGCCTGCGACTTCGCCGAGCTCATGAAGTCGATGAACGCGACCGCCGCGTCCGCCTTCTTCGCCGGCATCCCGGACCAGATCACGTAGTTGTGGCCGCCCACCGGCGCGCCGGCCTGCTTGCTGCCGGCGGGAACCGGGCTGATGCCGAGGTTCTCGACGCCGCCGAACTTGGGCGCGTTGCGGACGTTGTTGACCTCCCACGGCCCGTTGATGATCATGGCGACCTGCTGCTCCTTGAACAGGGTCATCATGGTGCCGTACGAGTCGTTAGCCGGCGGCTTCACCGCGGCCCCGGACTTGACCAGGTCCTGGGCGGTCTTGAGGCCCGCGACGTTCTCGTCGCTGTTGACGGTGATCTTCTCGGCGTCGGGGTCCACCAGGTCGCCGCCTTCGCCGTAGAGGAACGGCAGCAGGAAGTAGCCGCCGGCGTTGATGAACAGCCCGTCCGCGCCGGTCTCCTTCTTCACGGCCTGGGCGGCTGTCTTCACGTCGTCCCAGGTCTGCGGCACGTCGCTGATCCCGGCCTGGTCAAGCAGGTCCTGGTTGTAGAGCAGCGCCAGGGTGTCGGTCACCTGCGGCACGCCGTAGGTCTTGCCGTCGTACTTGTTCGACGACATCGGCGTCGCCAGGAAGTCCGACTCCTCCTTGAGCAGGTCGGTGCCGTCCAGGGCGTACAGGTAGCCGAGGGAGGCGAACTCCGGCACCCACGCCACCTCCGCGCGCAGGATGTCCGGCGCGTCCTTCTTGGCCTCGGCGGCGGTCTTGAACTTGTTCTGCGCCTCGCCGAACGGCACGGACTGATAATTGATC